>CALGLI010000168.1 GCA_937930265.1 uncultured Veillonella sp.
GTGACGTTATTGAACTTCGTGAAGCTTCCCGCGACAACGAAATGTTCAAAACTAACTTCCAAGAACTTCGTTCTTTCGAACTTCCTTACATTGAAAAAGACTTGGAAGGCTTCAAAGCTACTTTCACTCGTCTTCCTCAACGTGAAGAACTTCCTATCGAAGTTAACGAAACACTTATCGTCGAATTGTACTCCAAATAATACATACAGTTCTACGAATGCACAAAGCACAGTACTTATGCCTATAGGTACTGTGCTTTTTCTTTTAAAAATAGTTAAAATTTGTGTGCGTTGCTCAACCGTTGCACAACTTTTAACTAAATGATGCGGGTATTTTATTTACTTCTTCGATGTATTGCTCAATCGTTTTATGCGTGTACACATCTGCAGTAATGTCTTTACTTTGAGTGTGGCCAACGATAGCTTTTAGAACATAACGATCCATTCCATAATTACTGGCCAAGGTCACAAACGTATGTCTAGTATCGTGTGGCAAGTGGTCAGATATACCGACCTCTTTGCAAAATCGTTTTATCGGCTTTCCTAGGTACTTTGACGTGTACCCTTGAGGGATAAGTGTATCAGATTTAGAAACGCTCGCCTTGGCGTAAATTTCGCGATAAAAAGGCATAACGCAGTCCGCAATAGGTATTAATCTGTCCTTGCCGGCTTTTGTTTTTACACCGCCAATGATATATCGTTTATCTAGGTGCACGTTTTCAATCTTTATGGATAACAGCTCTATCGGACGCATACCGGAGTAGATATACATTAATAAGAGCTTGGCTATATCAAGGTGTGCATGTTCCCATATGGTTTGAATTTCAGCCTCTGTAAATGGCTTGTGTATGTCTGATTTCTCAGCTGGTTTTAATTCAAGGAGTGCTGCATAGTTCTTAACGACGATATCGTTCTTAATAGCTGACTCAAAAGCGCCATTCAAACCTTTTAATATGATAGCTATAGATGAACGGCTTAAATGGCTATTTTCGTCGATTATAGCCTGTAGGTGCACGAGTTTAATCTCTTGTATAGGTTTATTCCAAATCGATGTTAACTTCGCTTGTGCGGTCGAATATCCGCCTTTTTTGACGTCTATTCCTTTCCGTTCTTTGTCAGCTATCATCCAACGCCAGCATTCACTAAACAGTACCTTCTTCGTTTCAAACTTCTCTGGGTAGATACCATACTCCGATAAGGCGTCCCATGCTTCTTTAGATTTAGCATAATAACCAATCGTCTTACGCTTACACTTGCCGTCCTCATCATAGCCAGTAGTTACGACTGCACGGTAAGGCTTGCGTAAGGGCTTATGTTTCATTTTATAAACGGATCCAGAACCGTTGGCTCGTTTCATGGCCATTAATAAATATCCTCCTTGTCATAGGTAGCATGGAGGTAGTATAATAAGTGTACAGGCAAAACTAAATACACCCCCCCGTGCTATTTGGTTTCAAGCGGCGGCATCGTTCATTCGGTGTCGCTTTATTTTTTTTATGCTATTTTAATTTAATCTGTTTTTCTTGACCGCCAAGATAGTAGGTAACTGTTGGCTTTAGCTCAGTCATAACTTTGGCCACACCTGGTTGTACAGGTGCGATAAAGATATGGTGATGGTAGAAGGAGTGAGGGAACATATCTAGTCGATAGCTAGGCGACACGTCTTCTACGATTGTCCACTTAGCGTCTACTGATTTACCATTGTCTAAGGCAATCTTAGAGTCATATCCGCCTGTGGCAGCTAGTATCGTCCAGTCCTCTAATACTACTTGAGTGGTCGTTTGCCCCATGACTACTTCGTCTTTAAACTCAATAGACGGGGAAGGACGCAATAAGAAAATTGCAGATATACAAACAACAATAAGAATAAGAAATGCAATAATTTGGCGTTTTAATTTCATGATATATCTCCATTAGTTATCAATGAAATGATGGTAGAACTCTATGGATTCAAGCTCACTGTCATTAAGTGATGAGCGTCGAACCATTTCCTCAACTAAATTAACATGATAGTCTAAATAAAAATCATCATTCACAATATGAATTAATTCATGTTTAATTTCCTCTCTCATACGATCGTGAGGGAGGTTTTTATTTATATAGATATTATGGGTATCTATATCCTCTGTTTCCTCTGATACGGCTTTTACATCAGGTAAATCACAATAGATAATATTAACAACCAACAACAACACTCCCCTTTGTATTATTTGTTTTTTAATTTTAGTAGCTCAATGTATTCTACAGCCTTCTCCATATCCTCCTTGCTAATATCCTTTGCAGCAGAAAATAACATGCGTGCACCTGGTCGTGTACGTAGGTACTCTGCAAATTCAGCTGTTTCAGCATCAGCGTAATAGCCTTTACGTTCATTAGGTGTTAGGATAGGCTCTCCTACATTGGCTAATTCTTCAGGGCTAATATGTAAGCCTTTGCATATTTTTATAATATTATCTATTGATGCACCTCCTACATTGCGTAATATGGAAAACAATGTTGAAGAAGGCATCCCTATATTAGCGGCGAATTCTCGCTGAGTCATCCCATGTTCTTTAATCTTACCTTTTAAATATTCTTCTCTAGTCATGATAATAATTCCCTATCAATTAACTATATATGTAAATTATAATATGCACTGTCTGATATTTCAATAATAAGTTATGAATTTTTATATATAAATCCGATATTTCAATATTTAATTATGTTTAAACTAAACTTCAACAACTGTTTATTGGACATGTCCGAAATATAAAGCTATACTAAAGCCATAGAGATATCCGAAATATCGGACATCAGATATATTTATTCATAACTAAGGAGGTGAAAAACTAATGTATCCAAATCTTAACGCAGAACTAGCTCGTAAAGGCTGGACACGTAAAGACTTAGCAAGAGAGACTGGGCTTAAGTACCAGACGCTCAATGAAAAGATGAATGGCAAGCGTCCATTTACCTTCCCAGAAGCGGTACTGGTTAAGAAAGCATTGTCTACTGAGCTTGGGCTCGAACAAATTTTTTTAACTTAGTTGTCCGATATTTCGTACACGGAGGTATTCACTATGAAGCAACAAGTACCGGACATAGCTCCAGTAGTCGCAGCATTAGATGGGTTTATTATTACAACCTTAGACAATGGCTACTTGGAAGAAGTCCAATGTGTAAGTGATCTAATCAACGCAAGAGTTACCTTGATATCTACTTACCAACAAATGACTAGCAAAGAACGAGCGTTGCCTGTTAGAAAAGGTGGTCAACCAATCTATGCTAGACGTACAAAATAACCCCATCGGTACCGGACATACCGACAGGGCCAATCAAAAATAATGATTAACTTAATTATATAACAAGGAAAGGTATTTATCCATGAATAAAACAATTTTAATGACAGCAACAATCGCATCCTTAGCAGTAAATGTAATGGCTGCTAATAACAATACTTTGGCAGGCACTGACAATAACATCACAGCTACTTCCCATAGCTCGATGGTATCTGGATATCAAAATACTATCAATGCTAATAACGCACTAGCGTTCGGTACTAACAATACTGTAACTGGTGAAAATGGCTTCGCAGGTGGTAATGATGCAAAAGCATCTGGCCGTAACTCCTTCGCATTCGGCTCTCACGCTGAAAGCTTAGTGGAGTACACCATCGCCATTGGCAACCAGGCTCGAACTGCATCGTATGATAGCGTAGCTATCGGTAATGGCGCTTTCGTATCCGGGGAATCCAGTGTGGCCTTTGGCCGTTCTAATAACGTGACGGGAGAAAACTCCGTTGCAGTTGGGGCTAACAATGGCACCGTAGCAGGTGGCCAGTCCGCCGTAGTAGGGTACAACAATAAAATCGGTTCCCAAAAGGAACAACTGGTATTTGGTTCTAATTCTGAATCTAGTGGCCAAGGCGCCCTCGTATTCGGTACACACGCAAAAAGCGTTGCAACTGATGCGGTAGCGTTTGGTAACAACACATTATCTGACAAAGCAAACTCCGTAGCAATCGGTACAAATAGCGTTACCGATGATGCGGTAGGGGTTGACGGTGTAGACCTTAACGGTACACGCCATATCTTCGCAGGTGAACAACCGGCTAGTGTGGTTAGCTTCGGCGCTCGTGCTAGAGCAGGTGCAGGTGGTGTTACATATTATAACCGTCAGCTCCAAAACGTTAGCGCTGGTCGTGTAGAGGCTGACTCCTTAGACGCAGTAAACGGTAGCCAACTATACGCTGCGTACGATGAAATCAATACTATCGGAGGCACAGTAAATGGACATACTCAACAAATTAATCGAAATGCTAATAATATTGGCTCTAACACTAACCGCATTAATAACATTGAAGGCACTGTTAACACTAACACTACTGCTATTAACAATATAGCAGGTGCACTTACTACTACCCAAGGTCAAGTAAAGGTAAATACAAAAGACATTGCAGACCTTAAAGGCAAAGCAAATGCAACGGCTAATACAGTGAATAATTTAGTAGCTAAAACAGATGCTAACATTCAGGCGATTAACCAAGTAAATGATCGTGTATCTGACACTAATCAACGTGTCGATAATTTAGGCAAGCGCTTCAATAATGTTAACCAAAGAATGAACAAGCTAGGCGCAAGCTCCGCAGCATTAGCTGGGTTACATCCTTTGGAATACAACAAAAATGACAAAGGTAACTTCGCTATTAGCTATGGCCACTACCGTAATGGTAATGCAGTAGCACTGGGTGCGTTCTATAGCCCTAACGAAAAAGTACGCTTAGGCTTCGGTATCACACTAGGTGGTGAAACTCAATTCAATATTAATGCTGCGTTCCGTACTGGTAAAGGTTCTGAATACGAACCACAAGCAAAGAATGGTGAGCTCGAACAACTTCGTAAGGAAGTAGCTGAATTGAAAGCATTAGTTACTAAATAGGAGGTAGTTATGATAAAGAAAACCATCGCGGTTAGCCAAATGGCTACCGTTCTTGGGTGGACATTAACGGCGGTACGTGAATGTATCGCCAGGGATAAATTCCCATTCGCGCAATGTTGGAATTGTCAAGGAAAGAAGGGACGCACCTTCTCCATTGATAAAGAAGGCTTCCGATTCTACCTAGCTAATACGCTAGGGTGGACTGCTAGTCGCATTGATAAGGAGTTCAAAGAGGCTCATATTCATTAATTAAACGAGGTGTACAGAAAATGCTTACAGTAATAAAAATAGTTGGCTTCATCTTAATCATTGGCGCTATGGGTTCCCTAGAACTTGACCGAGTGTCATTCGGAGGATACATAATGCAAATCATGTTAGGCGGATTAATGATCATATCAGCTAACCAACATGAACGCATTAAATATCTAAAGGAACAATTACATGGCACGCACTGAAAGAAATTTTAGACTACGCCAGGATATGTTCTATAAGTTATGGAACGCTAAGGAAGGTGAGTTTAAAACTCAGAAGTCCATACAAGATGCTGCGAAACTATCGAAATCTACCATGCGAAGATTGATATTAGGCAACAGAGTAGACTACAACACAGCACGTTCCATAGCTAAGGTATTTAATGTTGAAGTTCCTGTCATATTTGGTGAGGTGATTAGTTATGAAAGATTATAGTGGCCCTCAGCCAGTAATACACATGGCTGTACTAAGAAAGGGGCTTGATATAAAGAAGCTAGTCTATGAACGTACGATATACGGCTTCGTTGCCTGGTGTCATGAAATCGGCATTAGTCCTAACATTGTCAAGCTAAATCGTGGTGATTGTTGCCGTGGATCAACTGCTGAACACATAGCTAAAAGCCTACGAATGTCCTTTAACTCTATATTTAAGCGTACGACTATAAAGCAAAACTCATGGGGGAACAGATTTGGGTATAAGTTAAAGCATGATGAATTTAAAGCCTTACTAACTAAAAGGAAGCTAAATGTACAAAGCGCTGCTGAAATATGTGGTATCCACTACGTCACACTATATACCTATTTGAGGAATGAGAGGGTGGCAAGGTTTAATACCGCCGTACAAATATCGGATGGACTTAAAGTTCCAATCGAAACAATATTCCAAGTACAAGATTACTGATACTACAAGAAAGGTAAACATAATGGACAAGATTAAAATTAACTCATTTGAGTTAGAGAACGTAAAACGCGTCAAAGCCGTTTCATATGAACCTACAGAAAATGGCCTAACTGTTATAGGTGGAAAGAATGGCCAAGGTAAAACGTCTATCTTAGATGCTATCGCATGGGCGCTTGGTGGTGCTAAATTTGAACCTTCCAGCGCTGCACGTGAAGGTAGTTATAATCCACCTAAACTTGAAGTCAAGCTATCCAATGGCTTGGTGGTAACTCGCACTGGTGCTAATAGCACTCTTAAAGTACTTGATCCAGAAGGTAAGAAATCTGGACAAAAGATTTTAGATACATTCATTGGTCAATTAGCCTTAGACCTCCCTAAGTTCATGGAAATGAGCGACAAAGAGAAGGCTCAAGAATTACTTCAATTATTGGGCGTAGAAGACGAGTTAAAGAAGCTCGAAGGTGAATACCAGGAGATATATGCTAAACGTCATTCTATAGGTCAAATTGCCACTCAGAAAGACAAATATGCTAAAGAGTTACCTGCATATGATGAAGCTCCACAAGAACCTATCAGTGCATCGGAACTCATTAAACAGCAACAAGATATTCTCCTTCGGAATGCTGAAAATCAAAAGAAACGAAATAACGTATCTGCTATTAAGGCTCAAATGGTCACTGTAAATAACTTAGTAGATGAAGCCCAACGAAAACTAGAGGAGCTTCAAACTAAGCAAACACAGTTAGCAGAAGATTATGATATTGCAATGACTGCAGCTAAAGATTTAGAGGATGAATCTACCGCAGAACTTGAAGAGCAAATCAAGAATGTTGATGAAATTAACTCTAAAGTAAGAGCTAACCAAGAGCGTCAACGTGCATTGCAGGAAGCTGCAGACTTCAAACAAGAATACGATGAGTTAACGGACGACATTCAAGACATCCGTGATCGTAAGAATAAATTACTTGAGTCTGTGGATATGCCACTACCTGGTCTATCTATCCAGGAAGGGGCGCTTATCTACAACGGAAAACAATGGGACTGCATGAGCGGTGCTGAACAACTAAAAGTAGCAACAGCTATTGTAAGAGCACTTAACCCTAAATGTGGCTTCGTATTAATGGACAAAATGGAACAAATGGACATCGATACTATGAAAGAATTCGGTGGCTGGTTGGAGCAAGAATGCTTACAAGTTATCGCTACTCGAGTAACGAATAACCTGGATGAGTGCTCCATCATCATTGAAGATGGCCACATTAAAGGCGAAGAGTTTAGTACCACAGGTAAAACTACAAAGACTAAGCCAAAAGCTAAGGCAAAGCCTAAAGAAGATGTAATCGAAGAACCTAAGTAGAAAGCGATTGGGGTGAATTTTAATGCCAGCTTTTCAGGATTTATCACATAAAAAATTTGGTAGATTAACTGTTATAAAAAGGACTGGCACGAAATATGGCTCCTCATTATGGCTATGTTTATGTGACTGTGGTAATTCTATTGAAGTTGCAGCTAGAAATTTAAAGACCGGAAATACCAAATCATGTGGATGTATTCAGAAAGAACAACTGGCAAAACGAAATAAACTCAATGCATCTCATAATTCAACTAATAGTCGCTTATATGGCGTATGGCGTGGTATGAAACAACGCTGTTATGACAAAAACAAAAAGGATTATAAGCGATATGGTGAAAGAGGAATTGTAATGTGTGATGCATGGAAAAATGAATTTGCTGAATTTCAAAGATGGGCACTAAATAATGGATACGATGAATTTGCAAAGCAAGGAAAGTGTACGATTGATCGCATTGACAATGATGGACCATATAGTCCTGAAAATTGTAGATGGGTAGATGCAAAAGTACAAGCTAATAACAGAAGAAAGGCGGTTATGAAATGAACATCATCACTGGAAAAAGAAAAAGAGCACAAAAATGTATTGTGTATGGTACTGAAGGTATTGGAAAAACAACATTTGCGAGTCAATTCCCATCACCTGTATTTATTGATACAGAGGGCAGTACCGACCACTTAGATGTGGCTCGTACTGAAAAGCCTACATCATGGACAATGCTTATCTCCTTCGTAAAGGAATTTGCCATGATGCCAGGGGGCTATCAAACATTAGTCATTGATACGGTCGATTGGGCGGAACAGTTATGTGTAGAACATATCTGTGCTCAACATCAAAAGAAAGGTATTGAAGAGTTCCCTTACGGTACAGGCTATGTATTTGTACGTGAAGAAATGGGTCGCTTCCTTAACCTCCTTGATGAAGTAATTGATGCTGGTATGAATGTAGTACTTACTGCACATACACAAATCCGCAAGTTTGAACAACCAGACGAGTTAGGCGCATATGATCGTTTTGAATTAAAGCTAGGCAAGAAAACAGGTAGCCAAACTTCTCCGCTTATTAAAGAATGGGCTGATATGGTGCTCTTCGCAAACTATAAGAATGAAATCATTACATCAACTACCAATAAGAAAAAGGCAGTCAATGGTAAGCGATTGATGTATGCCACACACTCTCCGGCGTGGGACGCTAAGAACCGTCACGGGTTACCAGATGTAATGCCATTTGAATATAGTCAAATCGCACATGTTATCCATGATGATGTGCTACCAACTGCTGCAGCTAATGAGTTAGCCAATGCTAGCACTGAGGACTACGCACCAGAAGTAGTTGAAGCAGCTAAAGAACAAACTGGCGAAGTAGTAGCTAAGGAAGAACCAAAGGCTGAACCTAAACCAAAGGCTAAAGCTAAGGCAGAACCTGTAGCAGATGAAACACCATTAGTCGAAACAACTATTCCTAAACCATTAAAAGACTTAATGGCCAAAGATGGCGTCACATTAGACCAAGTACAGTCTGTAGTTGTAGCTCGTGGTAAATATCCACAAGGTACTCCATTTGAAAACTATGATCCAGCATTCGTAACAGGTTGGATTATCCCTATGTGGGACAAAATTGTTGAATTCATTAATAAATAAAAAACGAGGTAACAAATTATGAGCAGCGCATTTGAACAATTAGGCACAGAAGCATTAGGTTTTAACTCTGAAGTAGTAGCAGAGGTAAAGGAATTTACATTACTTCCTGCAGGTGTATATCCATTCGTTATTACTAATGTGGAAAAAGGCTATACAGATGTAGCCACTGCTAAAATTCCGGCGAATACACCTAAAGCAGTTATTACATTAGAGGCCGATGGTGGCGAACAAGGTAAAAATAAAGTCACTGAAAGATTGTACTGGATTCCCTCCATGATGTGGAAGGTATCTAATATATTCATCGCTACTGGTTTAGCTAAACCAGGTGAAAAGTTTATGGCAAACCCTGACCTATTAATTGGCAAAACAGGTCAATTTGAACTAAGTCATAGACGCTATGAAAAGAATGACGGTACAGAAGGTACTGCCAATGAAATTAAGAAGTTTATTCAACCTAAAGACGATAACTTCGGAGGCTTCTAATGGAATTAAGACCCTATCAGACAGAGGCAGTCAACGCCGTATGGTCAGAGTGGGAGAAAGGTAATAGACGTACCCTGTTGGTGTTGCCAACGGGGTGCGGTTAACGCAAGACTATATGTTTTGCCAAAATTGCTGAGGAAGCAGTCCGAAGAGGTAAGCGTGTATTAATCCTGGCACACCGTGAAGAACTACTTCAACAGGCGTCAGATAAAATCATGCAAGCCTCCGGACTGACTACAGCAATGGAGAAAGCTGAGCAGTCATGCATAGGAAAATGGGACCGCATCATAGTCGGTTCTGTACAAACCCTATGCCGTGACAGCCGGCTAGCTCTTTTTAATAAATCTTACTTTGACACGATCATTATAGATGAAGCACATCATGCTTTATCTACTAGATATCAAGCTATATTAAATTACTTTGACGCAGCCGATATACTCGGCGTTACTGCTACACCAGATAGGTCAGATATGCAGAACCTAGGTAAGGTATTCGATAGCTTAGCTTATGAATACACCCTACGTGATGCGATTAGTAGTGGCTACCTGGTGAAGATACGAGTACAAACATTACCATTACATATTGACTTTACTAATGTAAAGATAACGGCTGGCGACTTCCAAGCCGGTGATATTGGTAGAGTATTAGATCCATACTTAGAACAAATTGCAGATACGTTACTTGACTACAAAGATAGAAAAATAGTGGTGTTCTTACCACTCATTGAAACGAGCCAAAAGTTCTGCAAGATGCTCATTGAACGTGGATTTAATGCTGCCGAAGTAAATGGTAATAGTAAAGACCGTAAAGAAATTACAGAGGACTTCGCCAATGGCAAATACAACGTACTCTGTAATTCAATGCTACTGACAGAAGGGTGGGACTGCCCTAGTGTTGACTGCGTAATCGTACTTAGACCGACTAAATCAAGAGCCTTATATACGCAAATGATTGGCCGTGGCACTAGGTTATGCGAAGGAAAAGACCACTTATTAGTGCTCGACTTCCTATGGCACTATGAGAAGCACTCACTATGTAGACCTGCTCACTTAATAGCTAAGTCTAATGATGTGGCTATTAAGATGACGGAAATACTTGAAACTTCAAGTATGGACTTAGAGGCAGCAGAAGCAGAAGCCGAACGTGACGTACTAGCTGAACGTGAAGCTGCATTGGCTAAAGAGCTTGCAGCAATGCGTAAGAAAAAAGCTAAATTAGTAGACCCATTACAGTTTGAATTCTCTATTCAAGCTGAGGATCTAACCCATTATGTACCAGCTTTTGGATGGCAGGCTTCAAGCATTACTGACAAACAAAAGAAAACTATCGAAGACTTTGGGCTTAATCCTGACACCATTGAGGATGCAGGGAAGGCTTCTATGCTCATCGATAGATTACACAAGCGTAAGGCGGAGGGGTTATCGACTCCAAAGCAAATTCGATTTTTAGAGAATAAAGGCTTTAAAAATGTGGGGACTTGGACAAATACCCAAGCCTCTAACATGATAAGCCGAATTAGTGCTAGTGGTTGGAGAATACCGAAAGGAGTTAAACCTGCAACGTACCAACCATCATAAAGGAGTTCAAATGGAACAGGAAAAGTTGGATTTAAGAGAAGTATTGGAGTTTATCGACCCAGTCGATTGCTCCTACGAAGAATGGCTAAACGTAGGCCTTGCACTTCACCATGAAGGGTATCCAATGTTTGTATGGGAAGAATGGTCATCTAATGACGGTGAGCGGTTCCATCCTGGTGAATGTGAAGCTAAATGGAATTCATTTGGTGCTTACACTGGCAAACAAATTACAGGGGCCACTATCACGCAGATGGCTAAAGAGAATGGATGGACACCTAACCGTAGTACTCAAATGGATGCAACAGCAATCCCTTTTGGAACTATGGTTATGGCTAATCCTGATCCATACAAAATTATTGATAAGACATGGGTAGAAGCCTCTGACATTGACATTCCAAAGCACTATCCTCAAGAACAACGTGTGGAGGACTTAACAAAATATCTCCAAGCATTGTTTGAGCCAGATGATTATGTTGGCTACGTAAACACTGTGTACGTCCATCAAGATAAGGACGGTACAGAAATTAAATCTCCAACTAAAGGCAGTTATGGTCGTACGCAAAATCAAATTTTAGACGCTCTGAGAGCGAATAAAAAGGTTGATGATGCAATAGGTACACTCGATGAAGAAGCGGGCGCATGGATACGATTTAATGCATTAGACGGTAAAGGCGTGAAGAATGATAATGTATCATCCTTCAAATTCGCACTTATCGAGTCTGACAACATGGAGCTCGGAAAGCAGAAGGCTATCCTAGAGCAATTAGAGTTACCAATCGCAGCTATGGTATATAGCGGTGGTAAAAGTATCCATGCTATCGTGCATATCGATGCCAATGATTATTCCGAGTACCGTAACCGAGTAGACTTCCTATATCAAATCGTACAGAAGAATGGGTTCAAGGTTGACAAACAAAACAAAAACCCTAGCCGGTTATCACGTATGCCTGGTGTTATGCGTGCAGGTAAACCGCAATTCTTAATCGCTACGAACATTGGTAAAGAGTCATTCAAAGAATGGGAAGAATGGATAGCCACTGTCAATGATGACCTACCTGAACCAGAAGATTTAGAAGCACTTTGGGATAATATGCCAGAGCTTGCACCTAGCTTAATTGATGGTATCCTTCGTGAAGGTCATAAGATGCTAATTGCTGGTCCATCTAAAGCTGGTAAGTCTTTCGCACTTATCCAATTATGTATCTCCCTAGCTGAAGGCAAGCCGTGGTTCGGTTTTGACTGCGCACAGGGTAAAGTACTCTACATAAATTTGGAACTTGATCGTGCGTCATGTTTACATCGATTTAAAGATGTGTACAATGCACTACACCAGGCTCCAAATAACTTAGAGAACATATCCATTTGGAACTTACGTGGCAAGTCATTACCTATGGACCAATTAGCTCCTAAGCTAATCCGTAGGGCTGAAAAGAAAGGGTATAAGGCTATCATAATTGACCCTATCTACAAGGTAATTACTGGTGATGAAAACAGTGCTGACCAAATGGGTAACTTCTGTAACCAATTTGACAAGGTATGTACTGAACTTAAATGTGCAGTCATCTATTGTCACCATCATTCTAAGGGCAATCAAACTGGTAAGCGGTCTATGGACCGTGCATCCGGTTCCGGTGTATTCGCTCGTGACCCAGATGCATTGATTGACTTACTTGAAATTGAAGCTGAGAACCTAGACGAAAACAAACTAGAAGGTGCTCCAGTTGATACTAGCCAATGTACTGCATGGAGAATGGAAGGTACGCTACGTGAGTTCCCTCGATTCAAACCTGTTGATCTATGGTTTGAATATCCAATTCATAAAGTCGATGATAGTGGTTTCTTATCTATGGCTATGTTCAAAGATGCTCAAGAAAAAGGTCTTAATAAAATGAACAAGGCTAAGCAATCAGCTAAAGAGAAAAAGAAACAGCAATTAGTTGATGCGTTTAATATTGCTGCGGCTGAAAGTAACTTTGGTAATAGAGCAGATATAAAACGGGTAGCCGAGATTATGAATGTCAGTGAAAGAACCGTAAGAAACTATCTAAAAGAAATGCCAATTTATAAAGTTGAATTAGGTGAACTTATAGATAGGTTGGATGGTTAACAATAGGGAGGAAACACCTTATATATATATATAGGTTTTTCTTTCCTAATTTCCCGATGTAAGAGAAAAATTTCAAAGGGGTAAAAAGGGGACTAAAGTCTCCCCTTTCTACCCTCCTCCTTTAAAATTTCTCTTACCTTACATAACGATTTTTTCTTCCTTCCTTCGGAGGTGGTTATTTTTGAAAACTCCATGTAAGAATTGTGAGCTGCGTACAGTTGGCTGTCATGGTACATGTGTTAGCTACATAATGTACAAAGCT
Source organism: uncultured Veillonella sp. (assembly GCA_937930265.1). Lineage (GTDB taxonomy): Bacteria > Bacillota > Negativicutes > Veillonellales > Veillonellaceae > F0422. The sequence goes on from CALGLI010000168.1 coordinate 13,491, forward strand.
AGAATGGATAGACAACTTAAAGAACGTAACTTGCAATGTGATGTAGGCGCTTATATTGGTAACAACATTAAGCGTATTAGACATAGATTAAGGAAGTGTAATAAATATGGTTTGGGATCCAATTATATCGAGTGACTGGCACCATGAATTATGGGTACGGTTACGAGTAACTATGAAAGATGGAAGCAAGTGTGCAGGGTGGTGCTTTATACCAGGCGATAATGACTGGTTGCATGAAAGTCAATATCTTGATGAAGTGAAACCATTTAAAAGCTTTAAGCCAGTCGTAAATATGCATATATCCAAAAGGAATTGGTTACCACTTTATGATAGATACTTTGAAAACTTGCCTATTGTTGACGTGAATGCTCATCAAATTAAGACATTTACAATTACTGACCGTATATTCGGTGTTCCAGTTGAAGTATGGGAAGCTCACGACAGAGCTAGGTATGAACGTTACCAGGCTATGAGAGGTGATAAGAATGGTGATTGAATTCTTTATCCCTCTTCGTAAAGTTCCCACAGGTACCCACCAACAGAAACGGGTGACTGTTAAGAATGGTACTCCGAGGTTCTATGAGTCGGCAGATGTGAAAGCTATTAGGAAGTTATTCACAGAGGAACTTGCACCACATGTTCCTATGGATCCAATACAAGGACCTATTAGATTGGTTACCAAGTGGTGCTTTGGTAAGGCTAACTGTAAAAAGGCTCAATGGAAAACCACTAAGCCAGATACGGATAACCTTATTAAATTGTTTAAAGATTGTATGACTTCACTTAACTATTGGAATGATGATGCCCAGGTGTGTAGTGAGGTTACTGAAAAGTATTGGAACCCAGTCACAGGGATATTGGTTCATATTGAAACGTTAGAAGAACTACAGTGAAAGGTTGAAGCTATGAATAAAAAGCTTGTATATGTTGCTCACCCGTATGGTGGGAAGGAAAGCAACCGTAAAAAGATTGATGCAATCATGAGTGAGTTAGTACTGAATGATTTAACGCATGACTACGTATCACCTATCCATAATTATGGGTATGTATATCTGACTGGTGATGACTACCAAAAAGGATTAGATATCTGTTTAGGACTGCTTAGCCATTGTGACGTGCTAGTGCTTTGTGAAGGTTGGAACATGAGTCGTGGATGTAAAGGTGAATATGAATTTGCTAATAAGAATAATATGAAAATCCATACATTAGAAATGTGGAAACTTATGAACAGGATTTAGAAAGGAGACTGTAAAATGCCACTTGCAAGAAAATGTGTTCGGTGTGGACGTACATTCTTAGCTAAAAAAGATGAGCAGTATTGTAAACAATGTGCTACTGATGAGTTAATGGCTATCCTTAATAAGGATAAAGCGCCTACACCTGCTAAAGATGAACCACCTAAAGAGGAAGTGAAGGAGAAAGTTATGGCTAAGTGTAAGAACTGCGGGAAGATGTTCGAGCAGACAGGTAAAGGCAGACCTGCGGTGAATTGTCCTACATGTAGAGACTTATTGAATAAACCCAAGAAGAAGGTATTACCTAAAGATAAACAATCTGAAAAGGTCGTTGAAAGTGATCCAGTTATTTCCAAAACGGAAACTACTGAGTCTTATATTAGGGTTGATGCTGTTAAAGACTTATATGCTGATGTTGTTACCACTGATAAAAAGCCTGACAGTATCTCTAATGCGATTGACCATCCTTCACATTATAATCGTGGAAAGATTGAAGTTATTGATTTTATCGAGGACCAAGGTCTATCGTTCCATCTAGGGAATGTTATTAAATATATTGCACGTGCTGGTTCTAAAGGCGATAAGCTTGAGGACCTTAAGAAGGCACGATGGTATTTGGATAGGTACATTAATGAGGTGATGAAATGAAACCACTATTTGGCGGATACGTCACATTAGATCGTCATGAATATATTATGATGTGCGATACCTGGGACGAAGCATTAAAAGAACTACATTGGATAGCTAAAGAATGTAAACCATGTGAAGGTATGACTATTGTAGTCGGTCGTGCTGTACCATACTCAGGTCACATCAACGTAGAAGAAGTGATTGGGAATGATATCAAGCGATGTCAAGAAGAGGTAGACCAAGGTGAAGAGGTGTACTACCTTCATGACAATATGGTTACGCCTAGCCAAAAGGCTGAGTTACAAGACTACTTAACTGATATCTACCGTGCGTGGATTAATCGGTATAACTTAAACGAAGCTGCGTATCAGCTAACTAATATCACGATGTATAGGTATAGTGAAATCCTAAAAGAATGGCAAGAAGTATAGGAGGCCTATTATGGAAGATAAAACAGCGCGCATTATTGTTGAGTCTAACAATGATGCAGAAACATGTAATATCACTATTGAAAATACAAACCCTACTACGGCAATCAATATGGCTACCAAATTGGTGACTGCCATTGCTAAGCAGTTCTCTAAAGATGATAAGCATATCACCTTATTGGTTAATGCTATGATGCTTGCCGTTCATGATCAATGTAAGAGTGCAACTCTTAAGTTTGATTCAGAGGAAGTATTGGCTTCTCATCATAAGTTATCTTAGGTGATGCCTATGAATAATAAGTCATGTACTGGGAGTAAGCATCCTGGGGTTAGGAAGCTACAACGGTTACTGAATAGTCGTAGGCGCATGAAAGACATTGAGTTACATCTACAACGCCTGGAGGTGGAAGCACAAGACGAACGGTCGAATACACCAGAACAACAACTTAACTTAAACACTGCACAGCGTGACCTTAATAATGAATTCCGCATACTATCTAAGGAACGATATGAGCTATGGACATTGATATGTAAGATACCTAATGACATTGAGCGTACGTTCTTAGAAAACAGATACTACTTTGGAATGAGCATGAAAGAGGTTATTGAGGATATGAATTATAGTGAAGCACAAATTTATAATATCCAACGGAACGCAGTGAAAAGCTTTTGTCAAGTATTTTCTAAAAATAAATAAAGACAATATGCAATTAGAGGTACCACTTATGGTAGTCTACAAGTGTGGAGCGATAGGGATTAAGCCATTAGTCCTATTGTCACCACACACTGTAGGGTACGTTCATAGTGAATACCTTTCTTGTACAAACCTCCATGGGCTATTACAGCACAAGAAGTATCATTAGGGACTACGCACAACCACGTAGTCCATTTTGCTTACTTCTCCAAAGATTCGACCATTGACCTTTTGTCTTTTGTTTTGAGAGTGAATGATAAAAGGTACTCCCTAGCGATAAAACCAGCGGTGGTCGGCTCCGCGCGATATTGTTCCGCCTGTGAGAGAAAAAATCAAGTAGAAAGTACTTTTGGAGAGGACACTTAGAAAGGAGGTCAGAAATGGCAGTCGAGAGACCTAAAGTCAAGTTCAGCGAACATGGTGAGCTCATAGTAACCACTGCGGTCTTATGTCAAATCTTAGACCTGGGACCCGAAATGATCAGTAGACATAATCGTGCAGGTATGCCGAAGGTAGCCACTGGTTGGTGGAACATTCGAGAAGTTCTTGTTTGGCTAGGAATGTCAAAGGATAAGGACGGGACGAAGTCGGCAGCGCAACGAAAATTAGAAGCCGAGGCGGACTATAAGGAAGCCAGAGCGAAACGTGAAAAGCGACTAAGCGAAGTGCTAGATGGTCAGTACATAGATGTAGCTGATGTACAACGTGAATGGACTGGACGCGTTTTAGAATTGAAGTCATCCCTTGGTCTGCTAGCCAAAGCGGTTAGCAAAGAATTCCCAGATGCAGATACAAGGGTGATTGTAGAGAGGACGGTGAATGAGTGTGTCAACACGTACCTCGAAAGCTATTCGAGGGAAGGGAAGTACACCAAAACGGAAATCGACCACAAAAAGAAAAAATAAAACGAATTCAAAAGCTGAATCTGTTATGACATTGAAAAACAACGTCGATGAATTTTCGTTTACGTGGACAGCTCCCGAACTGGAGGCCTTTAAACCACCAGAACGGTATACCGTATCTGAGTGGGCGGATAAGTTCCGTGTACTGCCAAGTACCGGTGCTGAACCAGGGCCGTGGCGCACTCTCCGTACTCCATACTTACGTGAGCCTATGGATATGCTTAACAATGATCTAATTGAGCAAATTGTACTGTGCTTCGGTGCACAGATAGGTAAAACGGAAGCAGAACTCAATATGATTGGTTATGCACTACATCAATCACAAGCACCTGTCATGATGGTATACCCAACAGATGCCCTGGCAGAGTTTAATAGTGAGAAACGTGTACAACCAATGATAAAGAACTCTGAACCATTGGAGAAAATGTATGATGCCAACGCCAGTCAGAAGAAGGAGCTTAACTTCACGAATGGCAACTATATGGTATTGTCCGGTGCTAACTCACCATCGAGTCTAGCGTCTAGGGCAATCAAATATGTATTCTTTGATGAAATAGATAAATACCCGGCGTTCTCCGGCAAGGAAGCCAATCCTATCAAGTTGGCTACAGAGCGTACTAAAACATTCGTTGATGCCAAACACGTGATGGTATCAACGCCTACGGTAGAGAACGGGAACATATGGAGGGCTTATAAATCCGCTCATGCACAGAAAGAGTACTACGTACCTTGTCCACATTGCGGAGAATATCAGACCCTCAAGTTTAAACAAATTAAATGGCCTGAAAGCGCGAACGGAAATAAAGACCTAGTACGTGATACAGCGTACTATGAATGTGAGCACTGCAAGGAGCCAATTCAAGATAAGTACAAAATGGAAATGCTGCGGAGAGGTGAATGGCGAACGGAGAACGTACCAAACTGTAGAGTACGATCCGTTGGCTACCACCTATCCTCTATATACAGTCCTTGGGTAGCTTTTGGTAAGGTAGCTTACGAATTCCTATCCTCTAAGGATTACGCAGACCAATTAATGAACTTTATCAACTCTTGGCTAGCTGAACCTTGGCGGTCTGCTAAGACTAAGAGCACACAAGATATAACGTTCACAGAGTCAACGTATGACAGAGGTGTTGTTCCTGATAAGGCTACACTCCTTATTGCTAGCGTTGACGTACAGCTCGATTACTTCTGGTGGGAAGTGAGAGCATATGCGCCAGGAGTTAAGTCATACCTAATCGACTATGGCCAAGCAAGTACATGGGATGACCTAGAAGATATTATCGTCAATCGTGAGTATCCAAGCGAGTTTGGAGAGCCCCGTCAGGTAATGAAAGCCGGTATTGACTCAGGGTTCAGAACAGATGAGGTTTACCAATTCTGTGCAAGATTCCCTGAAATCTGTATACCTCTTAAAGGTTCATCCAATAGTACAACCATGACGGCACCGTATTCAATGTCAAGTGTTGAAAAGGGTGTTATCGGTGGCTTGAAACTGTATGTACTAAATACCGATTATTGGAAAGACTTTATCTTCGCGCGAATGGTAAGGCCTACAGATGAAATCGGCACGATCCATTTATTCAAGGACTGCCCTCAAGAATATATGGACCATTTAAGGGCAGAAGAAAAGCAAGAAATTCGGAATGTGAAAACTGGTGAGATTACCGTTAAATGGAAACCACTTACTGGACACCCTACGAATCACTTGCTAGATACATGTACTTATAACGCGGCAGTAGCTGATATTGCCGGAGTTAAATATTTAGTAGAGCCTGAGCCTTACGAAGAAGCTGAAGATACAACATCCTATGAGGATTACGGAAGCGGAATTGGTAGCACAGGCCATTGGTTTAGATAGGAATAGGAGGTGAACCATGAGCGATGTAAATGAACAACTTGAACGTGTCCGCCAAGTGATTGAGGATATCGAAACTAAAGGATATTCAGAGTTACAGATTGGTGGTAAGCGGTTCAAGACGATTGACTTGCCAGTACTCTATGCACGTGAACAAACACTGATGCAACGAGTACATGAAGAGTCCAACGGATATCAAGCTGATGCATTCGTGACATGGGGTGGACGATGAATATCTTAGATAAAGTAATCGGATGGGTTAACCCTGAGCGTGCGCTAGAACGAATGGCAGCACGTGAAGCACTCCGTCAATACGATGCCGCATCAATGGACAGACTGAATAGTGATTGGCAACCTGCATTTGGTACGGCTGAGCAACTAGCAACAGGTTCACGTGATATTATTCGTGGCCGTGCAAGGTCTGCTGAGATGAACAGTGACTTAGCTGAGTCAGCGGTTATTGCCATCTTACGCAACGTAATTGGACCAGGCATCAAGCCACAAGCTAAGGTACGTCATAAGAGCGGTAAACTCAATAACCAACTCAACAATAAGATTGAGCGTGCCTGGGCGAAATGGACGGAAGCAAGTAATGCCGACGTACGTGGGTTATCTAACTTCTACGAGTTGCAAACAATGGCACTGCGTAGAATGTTGTACGATGGTGAAATTTTAGTAAATAAGACTGCACAGGGCGATTATCTCCCCCTTGCTATCCAATTAATCGAGGCGGAGAACATAGGAGCCATAGACGTCAAATATGGCAATAATAACATCATTAGCGGTGTTGAGGTAAATGAATATGGAAAGCCTGTGGCATACCATGTTAGCCAAGCAGACCCTATGGGTGTAAGAACTTTTGAGGCTATGCGGTTAACTACAGACCAAGCATTCTTATTCTTCAAACCAAATCGTCCAACACAAATTCGTGGTATGAGTCACTTGGCGTTAGTCTTACGTCGGATCCATGATATCGATGAATACATGGACGCAGACTTAATCGCAGCACGTGTATCAGCGTGCTTTAGTGCATTTATCACTTCTCAGAATTCTGCTAGACAAACTGCGATGCTACCACGTGATAGCAAAGGTAGACCTAGTATGACAATGGCACCAGGTATGGTTAGACACCTAAGCCCTGGTGAGTCTATCGAGTTTGCAGACCCTAAGCGTAACGCTGGTACTGCAAGCGAATACTCGGCAACTCAGACTAGACGTATCTCGTCCGGTCTTGGTATGAGCGCTGACATCGTAGCGCGTAATATATCCGGTAACTTCTCGGCCGCACGTCAGAACCTGTTAGAGGACCAAAAGACGTTCCGTCAATTACAAGAGTTTGTTATCGCACACTTCTGTATGCCGATTTGGAGAGCCTTTATTGATGCCCTCTATTTATCTGGTGAACTACCTCCAGATTACCTGGCGAACAAAGACAAATACCAAGAGGTATCTTGGCTTGCTCCAGGGTGGTCTTGGATTGACCCAGTAAAAGAGGTTAACGCCAATAAGGAAGCTATCAAGTCCGGTCTTACAACCTTAGAGGATGTGTGCGCAGCATCCGGTCGTGATTGGGAGGAAGTCCTTGAACAACGGAAGCTCGAACAGGATAGGGCTCGTGAGCTTGGGGTGTTACTTGATTATTCCAGTGAGTTGCAACCGCTAACGATGGGCGATGATGACACTACACAGGAAGGAGCTGATGGCTAGTAATGAGTGAACATCAAAAGCGTAGTGTTCTTGGCAATTACTGTCGAGAAACTACTATTGACCACGTCGATACCGATAGTCGGACAGTAGAATTATCATTCTCTTCCGAAACGCCATATGGCCGTTGGTTCGGCGATGAAATCCTTTGCCATGATGAAGAGTGCATCAACCTTGAGCGCTTCAATAATGGCTTAGGTACGGTATTGTTTAATCATGATCGTGATGCGGTCGTAGGTCATATTGAAAAAGTATGGCTAGAAGATAACCGCGGTAAAGCGTTAGTTCGCTTTGACACAGATGAACAATCCGAAACAATATTCCAAAAGGTACAGTCTGGTACGCTACAAGGTGTAAGCGTAGGCTATGCAATCAACCGTTATGAAGTATTGGAAGATGAAGATACTAAATCTACTAACGGTCGATTTAGTGGTCCGGCTTATGTAGTAACGGATTGGGAACCTTTAGAAATTAGCATTGTATCTGTTCCTGCTGACCCAACAGTGGGCGTAGGACGTAGTGCTGAAGAAATTCATACAAGTATTGACACACAGGAGGATAACACACGTATGGATCAAGAGAAAAATTTAGAAGTTCAAGAAGTAAAATCTGCACCAGTTGAAACTGGTATTACTCAAGCAGACCTTCAAAAAGCTATGGAACAAGAACGTAAACGTACTTCCGAAATTACAGCAATGTTCCGTGACTTCGATGTAGAAGGTGCTGACGAAGCAATCGTATTGGGTAAATCTGTTGAAGAAGCACGTGAAATGGTAATGGACCAACTTCGTGCGCGTAACAAAGGTGTATCCGTAACAATGGGCGAAGCTGAAAGCGATAAATTCCGTGCCGCTGCACAAGACGCTGTATTGATGGCAGCAGGTATCCCTGTAGCAGATGCAGCACCAGGTGCACAAGAATTACGCGGTTATTCCATGATTGAAATGGCGCGCGAATCCTTACGCCGTGAATCTGGTTCTACAGTAAACTTTGGCGATAACATGGAATTGGCTCGTGCAGCTATTAACTCTACATCTACATTCCCTGCAATCATGTCTAACTTGGCTAACAAATCTGTAATGGTAGGCTTCAATGAAGCTGAAACTACTTACCAAATCTGGGCAGGTAAAGGCTCTAACCGTGACTTCAAAGAAGCTGCACGTTATGCATTGTCTGAAGCAGGCACCCTTGAATTAGTTCCTGAAGGTGGCCAATTCAAACAAGACTCCTTAGGTGAGGCATCTGCTCGTACTAAAGTAGCGACTTATGGTAAATTGTTCAGCCTTACTCGCCAAGCGATCATTAATGACGATTTGGGCTTGTTCTCTAAAATTGCTACTAAATACGGTTCTGCTGCAAAACGCTTAGTAAACAAGATGGTATATGCTCAATTAACTGGTAACGTGAAAATGCAAGATAATGTAGCATTGTTTGACTCTAAACATGGTAACGTTGCAGGTACTGGTGAAGCATTATCTGTTAATGCAATCGCAAAAGCAATTGCTGCTATGCGTCGCCAAAAAGGTATTACAGGTGAAGCAACTCTTAATATTACACCTAAATACTTGGTAGTTCCGCCAGAACTTGAATTGGCTGCATATCAAATCGTTAACTCTACTGCAGCAGTAGACGGCGTAAACTCCGGTGTAGTTAACCCTTACAAAGGTCGTTTGGTAGTAGTATCTGATGCAGAATTAACTGATACATATGCATGGTACTTAGTAGCTGACGCATCCCAACACGACACTATTGATGTTACTTACTTGAACGGCGTTGAAACTCCACGTCTTGAAACTCGTCAAGGCTTCGAGGTAGATGGTATTGAATACAAAGTGGCGTTTGATGTTGGCGTTGATGCAATCGACTTCCGTGGTCTTTATAAAAACGCTGGTAAATAATTAGGGGGATAAATACATATGGCAAAATTCGTATATGAAACAGACCGCATCAATTATGTGGCAACAGCAGATATTAAAGCCGGCGATATCGTAGAAGCAGGTGCACTTCATGGTGTAGCTGTTACCGATATCAAAACTGGCGAAATGGGTGCATTGAAAGTTACTGGCGTATTTAAAGTAGACGCTACTAAAGCAGATATATATGCAGTAGGTGATGCAGTAACCTTCGTCGCTGGTAAAGCTGCTAAAACTGGTGGTAAACCATTGGGTATTGCAGTAGAACCTAAAACTGCTACTCAAGATACTGTAACAGTAATGTTGAAAAACTAATTATTGTATTTTAACGGAAATGCGGGCCACACGGTCCGCATTAACCCTATGAGGTATAACTTATGCTGACCTATGATGAAAGCGCCTTACTCGATGTATTTGGCGAAAAAATAACATATGAAGGTAAGCAGATTAAGGCTAGCGTAGAAATCGGTGAGTATGATGGTAAAGGTTCTGGGTTCGTAACTGGTCTTGCTGATAAAGCTAAGGTATGGGTCAGAACTAAAGACGTACCACTACCTAAGACTAAAGATGTAATCTATATCAACGGTAAGAAGTGGTATGTGGATCATATCTCCGATAGCGACGCTAAAATGCATTGTCTTGAAATTGTGGCTAACGTTAGGACGGTAAGACCATGAGTAATTCACCACTTACCATTGTTGACACTGCCACACCGTATCTTGAATTTATAGCTAAGACTAAACCAGATTGGACTAGGAAAGCTATGAAGTCAGTCGGTTGGATGATGCAAAAGGAAATCAAGGCCGGTATTAAATCCGGTTCACCTGGTGGCCATAAATATGCTAACTTCATGCCACCTACTATGAGGGCACAATTCGAGGCAGCATTTGGCGCTAAAGTAAGGCGTGCTTATAAAGATGGCGGTAAGGCGTATAAGGAAGGTTGGGGGCTTAAATCCCGAGCTCAACTTATAGCCGGTGGCGTAAAAGAGACCACAGTCGGATACACACCTCTCGGTAAGATGTTCCGAGCTGTTGGATATCAATACGATGCCAGGTCGCAATCAGTAAAAGTAGGGTGGTTATCATCGTCTGCTAAACGATTAGGTGAACAGATTGAGCGTGGTTACACGAAACAAATCACAGAGCCAATGCGTAAGACATTATTTGCCGGTGGCTTTCAACTTGCTAAAGGGAAGTCTGAATTTAGGATTAAACCTCGTAAGACGTTTGGGCCTATGAGGATAGCCCTACAGCCTAAGTTGGTACCTTACCTAGAGTCTAAAATCGGTGAATATGCGCTAGGCAAACCCAATCAATTTGCGTCGAGCAGGCGAGCATATAAAGTGAGGTAGCAATGCAAACTATTCCACTAGCGGTCATTGCTAACAGATGGGCGGAAGCGGTTAAGGATAATCAGAAGATTACCGACTACTGCATGGAGCACTTCGGAAAGGACCTTGGTATTTACATCGGATATGATGACGCCGGCGCACCTCTTGAAGAGGATTGTCCATGCGTGATCATCATGATGGATAACAAGTCTGAGGGCTTGGCTAGTTCTTACTCTTACACCCTACAACTCGTATGGGGAATAGTAAGAGCTGAGGCAGAACGTGAAGGCCGTGTAGTGAAATACACAGGAGCGTTCGAGTGTGACGAACTTGGCCAACTACTTATCGAATGTATCATGGCAGTTAACCCTAACTATCCTGTCATTAACATTGACTATGAAACAGACAATATCTCGTGGCGTCCTGTATATCCAGGTAAAGCCACATACACTATAGAAATACCGCACGTAATTGGCGGTAATGTTGAATATTAGGAGGATAAACATGGTAGTAGCTAAACGTGCACAAGGTGCACAATCTTCTCTTACAATGGCCTTTGAAACTGACTTCGGTACTACACCATCTACTGGTGGCGTTATAATGCCTATTATCAGTTCCTCTTTGAAGGCTAGCCAAAACTTGAATGACTCCTCTGTTATTCGAGGCACTCGTAATCCTGCGGCACCTAGTCGCGGTAACATCGATACATCCGGTAGCATTGTTCCACCAGTTGATGTATTAGGTTTTGGCTATTGGTTAAAGCTAGGCTTTGGTGCTCCAACTACAACAGCACAAGGTACTGGTAAGAAACACGTATTTAAAATTGGTCCAGATATGCCATCTGCTACCTTTGAACAAGGTTATAAGGATATTAGTACTTACCAACAATTCAGTGGCGTACGCATGAATAAGATGGCCTTAAACTTCGGTGGTGACTCTGAATTAACTGCATCTATCGATGTAATGGGATGTAAAGAAACAATGGCAGCAGTATCATTCGATACAGCGCCTAAATCCATTGTGTTTACTCCCTTCGAAAACCTTGAAGCCACCATAAAAGAAGGTGGTGTAACTGTAGCTAATGTATTGTCCATGAGCCTTGATATCGACTTTGGCCTAGATGGTGACTCTTATGCTATCGGCGGTAAAGGCTTCCGTACATACATTGATACAGGTATTGTTGGCGTATCCGGTACTATTAAAGCGTTCTTCCAAAATATGGACCTTTTAAATAAAGCTGTAAATGGTACTGAATCCAGTCTTGAATTAACTCTTACTAAAGGTACTAATTCCTTGACTATCAAATTGCCTGAATTGATTTACGAACGTAACTCTCCTGGTATCGATGGTCCTAAAGGCGTAAATATTGAACTCCCATTCAAAGCATATTATGGCGATGATGCCGGTCAATCTGCAGTAGTATTTGAATTGGTTAACAGCCAAGTATCTTACTAATCTAACTCATTAGGAGGTAACTATGAATCTTCAAGGTAAAGAATTAAAACCAAGAGCCCTTACATGGACTGAACGTGACGCATTAATCAAAGCTGGTTTAGACTTCGTGTATTGTCCAGTAGATGTTGATGATCAAGTAGCATCTATCGTTCGTAGTCGTGATATTATGCGTTTCATCTTAACTGATGTATATAAGCTCACAGATGAGGAACTCAATACAGTAAGTGATAAGGATGCAATGACATTCGCCGGTGAAGTCATTACATTAACTTACCAATTACAAGAAGAAACAGAAAAAAACTAGAAGAGGCGTGGAGGTGGATGTCCTCGGATAAGCCGAAGTACTGCAAGGGATGTAAGGAATTACAAACCGCTACAAAGCAGTCCTTCGACTGCTCCGAGTGTGACTTTAACCCACCACGCCTATTATTCGGTTCGAAATTAGCTATGAAGCTGTACAACCTGTCACGCAGTCAAAGAAATTACCACTCAGGCGGACTAGCCGGGTTCGACTATCCGGCTATACGTACAGTGGCCGAGATAAATAACATTAACCTAAATCCGATGTTATTTAGTCTTATGTGGATATTAGAGGGTTTAGAAATGGAGGCGATGAATAAGGATGTCGAATAACGTAGTAGATATCATAGTGCAACTGACCGACAAGAACGCGCAAGCCGGTTTAGAGAAAATCGCCGCTACCTCTAAGGGGACAGTTGCAGAGCTTTCAAAGTTAAAGAATGAATTATTCGCCATAGGTGCAGGTGCTGGTATTGCAGGGTTAGGTACTAAACTTGCAAAAGAGGCGCTATCTTGGAACTTGTCAGTAAAGAAGATGCAATCCTTAACAGGGGCAACTGCTGAGCAAGCAAGTACCTTTATATCTGTGGCTAACTATATGGGCGTTGCTACTGATGTAAGTACAGTAGCGTTTGCTAAGTTTGCTAAAGCAGTCTCTACCGCTCAGGACAAGATGCAAGTTGCATCAGCTGAAGGTAAGCTAGCGACTGATATGTTTAGTCGTTTGGGTATTAGCATTGATCAGATTCAAGGTAAGAACACCCTTGAAGTATTCTCTATTATCCAAGACCGATTAAGGAATATGAAAGACGGTGCCGAAAAGACACGGGTTGAGATGGAACTGTTTGGTAAAACAGGTTATCAACTTCACGGTATGCTGAATTTGTCCGCTGAGGCAATGAAGCAAGTCGAAGACCGTGCTAGAGCAATGGGGCTCATCATCAATGATGAAGCAGCTCAAAAGTCCGCATCCTTTAATCGTCAGTTAAAAGATATGGAACAGACAGGTAAGAGACTGGCCATTATGATTGGCCAAGAATTGCTACCTGTTGTTATGGAATATGCACAAGGTGCTATTAATCTTACTAAGACATATAGTGAGTTAGCAACCGAGCAGAAGGAAGCTATCTCAGGGCTTCTTAAATTTGGCCTAGAAGCAAGCATAGCCATAACTGCTATCCAATCTATCACGAGCGCATTGAAGTTCATGAGATTGGCTACAATAGCAGCCGCAGGTCCTTGGCTTGCATTGGCAACCGCTATCGGCTTAGCCGGTAAGGCACTATTAGATTATCGCTACAAGGAAGCCACTAAGGGTACTGACTTAGGCGTTGATGTGAATGGGCTTAGAGCTCATAAGAACTTAAACGCACCTGGTACTAATGAAGCCTACATGGCAAACAAAGATGGGCGGTACTGGGTAGAAGATAGTGCATTCTTCGGACTTATTAAGAACGATCGTTTAGCAACAAAAGATGAAGGGGCTCAAATCGATGCTGCTATTAAGGCTAAGGAAGCGGCAGATGCTGCGAAGAAAAAAGCCGAAGAAGAGCAAGCTAAGATGGAGCAAGAAATCGAGAATGCTAAGAATGGTCTTACTAACAATGAAGCTATCAATAAGGCTAATGAAGAAGCCGGCAAGGCAGCCAAAGCCCAAGAGGCAGCGGCAAAGAAGGCAGAACAAGCAGCCGAGAAATTGGCAAGTTCTGTTGAGCGTCTTAACGAGCTTATCCGTAGTCTAACACTTCAATCTTTAGAGATTGATGGTAGCCAATATGAAATCGATAAGCTCAACGCTAAGAATCAATATGAAACGAATAATAAGAATATTCGTGAGATTATTCGTTCTGCAGCCGGCTTAGGTAATGTAGGAGGTGGCTCAGGTAGTGCCTCTGGTGTACTAGATGCCGCTAATGCTCAACTAGGCAAAGCCTATGTATTGGGTGCAGATGGCACTTGGGCTACAGATTGCGGTAAGTTGTTCGCAGATAGCGTAAAAGAAACATTCGGCAAGGATGTACCTCGGTACGTTCCATCTATTATGGATGCAGCGGCAGAAGCCGGAGCATGGCACCCAGAAGGTGACGGATATGTTCCTAAAGCAGGTGACGGTGTCGTTGTACTTGGTGATAACCATATTGTTATTGCTGATGGTAATGGCGGATATACAGGCGCTAACTCTAGTACAGGGGTAGTCGCTAAGCAGTCTATTACGGGCGATTTTGGAGCGATTACAGGATACGTTGACACATCTAAATTAGTAGGTGTGTCTGGCTCTGCAGATGCGCTTAAAAACGCAAATGCAAAAGCGTTGGCAAATTCCAACCTAGTAGCGGAAGCTAAGGCTAAGAATGAGGAAGTATACCAAAAGAAACTAGCTGAAGCTGACCGTAACCAAAAGATACGTGTTCGTAAAATGAATGAAGATATTGTCAAGTTAGACCTTGAACGTACAGGCGATCGTTTGCAACTTATCAAGGCTGAATCTGAAGCTCAACAAGCGCAGATTGACGATAACATTCGTGAGTATACAAAAGCCGTTGGTGATAAGACATTAGCGGAGAAGAAAGCTAATGCTGAGAAGTTAAAGCTTACGGCTGAGACTAATCAGAAAATTCGTGAATTAGCTTATACGCAACTTAATGAAGATGTGGATAAGCAGTCTAACTTAGTGAAGCTTGGCCGTGTATCTCAAGAAGATGCAGATAAGGTACTTGATGAGTCGCTTAAGTCTTATATCTCTTATGCACAGTCTGAGCTTAACGAAGCTCAATTAAGCGCTACACAACGCTTACAGATTGAAAAGAACCTAGTTGAAGCTCAACAAAAATTATGGGAAGCCGCAGGACGTAACTTGCGTACTAGCCTAGCAGAAGGCGCTAGACAGTACAATCAACAAGTGACTAACTATGGTGACCTAGCGAAGTCTACTTTTGATAGTACGATGAGCAGTATTAACTCTTCCTTCACTAGTCACTTAGAAGGGATAGCTACTGATGCTGAGTCATTTGGTAAAGGGCTTAAGAATATCTTCAAGGATATTACAAATAGTATCCTCAAGATGCTTGTAAACCTATCCTTCCAACAGTACGTACAACCTAAGCTACAAAGCCTATTTGGGGGTGTAGTAAACGGTCTAGGCGCTTTAGGTGCTAGCCGTGGCGGTGTATCTTCGTTTGCAAGTGGTGGTTCTTTCAGTTCCGCATTTACCGGAAATAGCTTCGGTAAGTTCGCAAGCGGTGGTATAGCTCCTGACGGAATGACATTAGTTGGTGAGAATGGGCCAGAGCTCTTACAGTTCAACTCCTCTCATCGCATTTACAATGCTAGCCAAACACGCAAGATGATTGGCGGTGAAGGTGCTAATAAAGTAACGGTTAACATCATCAATCAATCTGGCCAACAACTAGATAGCCAACAACAAGAAACTAAGTTTGATGGCGAACAAACGATAGTTGATGTAGTAGTATCTAGTCTCATGACGAACAAAGGAGGTATGCGTGATGCCATTAAGGCAGCCGCAGTATAGCGTATGTTAGAATTCCCAAACATAAGATATCCGATATACCCTATCGATGAAACAACGCCTGATGTAAGTCGTAAGGCTCAGGTAGAAAACATGACGATGTTAACACATCGTAAGACTACGAAAGCATTACGATCGTATTCAGTAAATTACAAAATACCAACTACAGAGTATGTCCGCTTAAGGAATTTCTTTGACCAGGTCAATACCGCTGAGATATTTCTTTGGACACACCCTGAAACACTGGCAAAGATTAGAGTTAGGTTCGCTGACCAACTCCATTTCTCTGCTAGTGATTATGGGATATGGACAGGTTCTATTCAGTTACAGGAGGCTTAGATGTTAACGCTATCAACTGCATCTATTATCGAAAAGAATAAGATATCCTCCACTGGTGCATGGGTAATGGCTATTGAGCTACACCACCCTGAAGGCAATATCCTTCTGGTGAATAACACAGAAGATTTGACATTAGGTGGCAAGCAGTATACGGCGTTCCCATTCAAGCTAGAGGATATTAACGAGGACACTAAGCAGATGCCTAACGTTAAACTCTCTGTAGCGAATGTAACCGGTACTATCCAACGGTTAGTAGAAAAGAATAAAGGCCTCACAGATTGTGAGGTCAATATTCGCATATTCAATACTAACTTACCGGACATTATTGAATTAGAAGAAACGTTCATCATTAATGCATCTCAATCTAAAGCAGATTGGGTAGTGTTCACATTAGGTACAGACTTCTCATTTTCTCGTAGGTTCCCACCTGTTCGAGTCATGAAAGACTACTGTCCTTTCAAATTTAAGTCTGTAGAGTGCGGATACAAAGGGTACGCACAATCATGTAACAAAACGCTAAAACGCTGTCGTGAGTTAAATAACAGCGTTAGATTTGGCGGTGAGCCAACAATACCACAAGGGGGATTATATGTATCTAACTCTAAATAACCTAATAGGAACTCCGTGGAAAGAGTTGCCTTGTTGGGAGCTTGTGGTAGAGGTGTACAAGAGAAATGGTATTCAGCTTGAGCCATACGCAACATATTGGCCAGATATGAACTCACCTTGGCACGAAGTCAAGGAGCCGGAAGTAGGGGACATAATTGTCATGAACCTCTACAGTAATAATGCTGATCATATCGCAGTATATGTAGGCGAAGGTAAGATGATACATTCTACCGAATATGCGGGAGTGTGTATCGTACCAATGGACAGATTAAGAAAACGTATATTAGGAGTGTACAGGCACAAGGAGGCTCAAAATGATTAGATTAGTAATTGCTCGAAACCCATTCGACCTTACCACTAGACAAGAGACTCTTGTGCCTTTTGTTGAAGGTAAAAAACTTAATCAATATTTCACAGAACCAGGTAACTGGGTGTACTCCATTAATGGTGAGTTAGTAGATGATACCGCATCACCTACGGACGAAGCCTATGTAGTGGTATTACCAAAGGTAGAAAAGCAAGTGCTTGGCATCTTATTATCTATCGGCTTATCTATTGCGACTGCTGGTATTGCCTCCGGTGCAATATTCGGTATTACTAGCGTATTAGGTCGTACGCTCGCAGCAATGGCTATCGGTATGATTGGCAACACGATCATATCTAAATTAACGGCGCCTAAAACTGATAGCTCAAATACTGAACAGTCAGCTACGTACGGATGGCAAGGCTCCCAGACTATAGTTGGCCAAGGTCATCCATTAGCTATCACTTATGGTAAGTGTAAAAGTGCAGGCATGCTAATATCTCGTCACGTAATAAGCGATGGGAGTAAGCAGTATCTTAACTTACTATACTGCGCCGGTGAAGGCCCTATCGATTCTATCTCTAATATCAAATTAAACGGTAACCCTGTAGGTAACTATAAGGATGTACAAGTTGATATTAGACTCGGTACAAATGACCAAACAGTTATCCCTAACTTCAACGATAACTACGCTGACCAACCATTGACTTATGAGCTTACGAATGATTGGTCTATCCATCAAACGCAAGGTAATTTATCTACTGCGTTAGAGGTGACTTTATCATTACCTAATGGTTTGTATTACTCTAATGACAAAGGCGGTTTAAGTGAAACGTCAGTCACTATCGAAGGTGGCTATCGTAAAGTGGGGTCTGCTGAATGGATACCTCTACCATTGAGTAATGATGGTGGCCAAGATGGTATGGTTGAAAAGAAAGACGGTAAATGGTATCGACTATTTAGCCATTCTAAAACACCGATTGATACTAGCAAGTACTCAGGCACTATTAAGGATAAATCCAATAAGGCTATCTACAGGGTATTCAGGTTCGATGTAAAGGAACCAGGACAGTACGAAGTCCGTATGCGATGCGCACATAAAGACGGCAACTCTAACCGCCATGTGAACAAAGTATATTGGTCTCAGTTAACTCAGATAGTCTATGACGACTTCATTCACCCTGGTAAGGTTCTCATTGGTATTAAGGCATTAGCGACTGACCAATTAAATGGTAATGATCCAAACGTCACCTGGTTACAGGAACGCAAAACAGTATGGGTATTTAATACCTACACTGGAGCGTATGAGTCTAAGCCGGCTAATAATCCGGCATGGGCTTGTTACGATATCCTACATCATTGCCGTAAGATTGGTGATGAGTATGTAGTTAAAGGTGCACCTCGTGAACGCTTCGTATATGACGCATTTAAAGCTTGGGCTGATAAGTGCGACGAGAAGCATATTACATTTAACTACATTTATGATAGTGCTAGTCAAGTATGGGATGCGCTTAAGTACGCTGAGAATGTAGGTAGAGGTAAGGTAATACCTCTAGGTACTCGGTTTAGTTGCATTTACGATTATGCTGCTACACCTACTCAGCTATTTACTGTAGGCAATATCAAGATGGACTCATTCATGGAAGAGTTCCAGGCTACATCTTCTAGGGCAAACGCTATCGAGGTATCATTCCTCAATAAAGCTAAGGACTATGAACGTGATGTACTTCCAGTGTTCAGTGAAGAATATGACGTAACTACATCATTAGCTAGTCCTGCGCAAGTAGAACTTATGGGATGTGATAACGTAGACCAAGCCTATAATTACGCTAAACACTACCTAAGAGCGAATAAGTACGAAGTGCGCACTTGTACCTTCGAGGCTTTTACAGACGCCATAGCGTGTACGATAGGCGATGTAATTCTCTTACAACACGATGTGACAGACTGGGGACAAGGTGGCCGTATAGTATCTGCTACTGGTAATAAGGTAGTGCTTGATAGAGACGTTACATTCGAGCAAGGTAAGACATATCGACTTATGGTGCGTAACGCTACTACAGATGCATTAGAATCTTATGACGTGGCTAGTGCCAGCGGTAATACATTAACTCTAGCTAAGAGTGTAGTTGTCCAAACTGATGATCTATATACCTATGGTGAGGCTACTAAGGAAGCTAAGCCATTTAGAGTATTGTCTATCAGTAAGTCAAATTCTGAAATGACTCGGAAGATATCCTGTATTGAATACTATCCTGAGCTATACGCAGGCGATGACGGTTCCGTTCCTATCATTGACTATACTACACAGTCCGATGTACTTAAGGTTATTAACCTAGTACTCTTAGCCGATACTAAGACATTAAAGGACGGTACAGTTTTATGTGATATCAATGGTACATGGCAATTACCAAGGGGTAGAGTGGCTAAGAATATCATCGTTTATTACAAGCCTGTTACTACTCAAGAGTGGCAACAGTTCAAGGTGTTAGATGGTAGTGCTACTAGCGTAACTATTCCAAGCGTAGCGACTGACGTCAATTACGACGTTAAGATTGTATGTACAAGTGATACAGGAGCTGCGTATGAGGGTGTAGAGCGTGCAGTGTATGTAAGTGGTAAGGAAATACCACCGGCTACACCTAAAGGCTTTAAGGTGACACAGGATGCAGTCAATAGCAGCGTACTTCACTTATCGTGGGAACCTAATACAGAGGCAGACCTACATGGATACACGCTATACGACGGCAATGATGTAGTACTCATTAAACATATAGGCGGTACATCCTACTCGTACTTCATTCCTAATACTGGTAATTACCAATTCAAACTATCGGCTATTGATACGTCCGGTAATGAAAGCGGTAAGGCTGAAGCACATATTACAGCGACTGTATCTGCTGAGAGCGTGGCTACACCAAATGCGACTGCTCGTGGTGAGGTAACAATCGGTAAGACGATCGTTGCTGCATGGGACCCTGTAGAGAACACCTATATTGATTACTACGAAGTGCGACTTGATAGTAATGTTGGCCAAGCTAATAACCTACTAGCCAAGACTACAGATATCCGCACTGAAATTAAGTTATCTGCTCGTAGAGGTGCGGTGTTTGTTTACGCACACAATCCAGTCAAGGGATATGGCCCTGCTCTTAGACTAGACTATAACGCACCTGTTCCTAGTGCTCCGACTAACGTCAAAGTAAAAGGCAATATTACAGGCGTGAGCGTAGTCTTTGATAGTATCCCTGATACTTGTATAGGCGCTAATATCTACATCGGTACAGAGAAGTATTTCGTTACTACAAACGTAAATATGATACCTCACGACCCAGGTGTATTTGATGTAAAAGTTGCTTATGTTGATGTGTTCGGCGAAGGTGCTTACTCAAATATTGTTGGTACTTCAGTACCGGCTAGTATTAACCCGGCTTTAATCGACAAGGAAGCTCTTGGCATTAAGGCTATGGACGATAAGATTAAGGAGCTTACAAAGACTGCTAACGAGTACTCCACTCAAGTACAAAGCCTAACTACTAATATGGCTACACAGTTTAGCCAATTATCTGAAGGTATTGACCTTAAACTAAAAGCATTAAATGGCGATGAGATTGTAAGTCGTATTAATCTAAGCTCTACAGGAACAAGGATTGATGGTAAGCTCTTGCATGTTACCGGCAAAGCTTTATTTGACGATAACATTATTACCAATAAGATGCTGTCTGCTAATGCAGTCACTGCTGATAAGTTAAACGTTAACTCATTAAGTGCTATCTCGGCTAACCTTGGTGAAGTAACAGGCGGTAAGATTATTGGCGGTATGATCCAAAACGAAAGCGGTACATTCAAAGTTGACGCTAACGGTAATATCGTAGGGGCTAACATTACTGGCTCACGTATTGATGCTCAGTCGATTATGCAAGCCGGGTTTAAAATCAGAAACATTGATATACAAATCTATAAAGTACGTCATGGTGACTGGTGTCCACTGCCAGAAGGGTTTAACGAAAACCAATGTACATTCGTTCCAGTTGGATATATTCAAACAGAAAGCTATTGTAATGCAAGTAATTCCGGTGGGCCTTACATTCCAAACCCTACAGATGACGGACTCAAAAGAGTTGGTGAACGTATTACGTTCGACAGATTCAATCAACAAAAACATAGATGGATTGGTGCTTGTGACTTGTATTTCAGCACTAATCGCTCAAAGAAAGTTAACATCGGCATTAAGGGTAAACGGCAAGCAGTTGTAGAATCAAGATATCTTGACATGTCTACATCAGGTAGTGATGGCGGTAACCAAGGCTTTAATGACGTTGAATGTTACTCCTATGGGGAACTATATATATTGGTTATTGCACGACAATAAGGAGGCTATATGGTCGAACAAGATTTAACACTCTATGCCGGACAAGACTTTAGTATCAGTTATGTTGTACCGCCAGATAGCGATATGACGTTAGGTCAATATAAAGGCGCTTGTAAAATTCGCAAGCGCCCATATGACAATATGATATTAGAGTTGCATTCTGTTGTAGAATCTAAACAGGTAAGGTTTTTCATTTCTGGCCAAGAGTCGGCGAAGAAGAAAATAAAAGGTGGCGACTATATTTATGACGCATTTCTTTATAACGACGAACGTTGGCTCAAAATTGGCCAAGGTACGATTACGATCGTGCCGGATATTTCAATGCATGAGTAAGGAGAGTAAAACATGGCAGACAACACGTTAACCATCAAACTTGACAAAGATACAACATTGCCATTATTAGAGGGGCTTGGTAAAAGTGCATATGCAATCGCAGTCGCTCATGGATTCCAAGGCACAGAACAAGAATGGCTAAATAGCTTGCGTGGTCCTAAAGGTGACCCTGGCGATAAAGGTGACCCATTTAAATTTATCGACTTTACACCAGAACAACTTAACGCAATTAAAGGTAAGAAAGGCGACCCAGGTGACCCAGGTAGCGCTGAACAGTCAGCACAATTTTTAAGAGAACACGGCATATGGCTCGAGAATGATAACGTCGATACTGTAATTAAGAAAGTTATTGAGTTATCAAACTGTTACAATAATTTCGTGCCTAAACCTCTTAATTTCGTCCAACCAAACGCAGGGGCGACTTATATTGATTTCACAGGTGAGCCTCATTTCAAGTTATCCATAAATGGTGGTGAAAAACGAGAGTTCCAATCTGATAATATGCGTGTTCCTATTGATAGCACTATGAAAGGCACTATCACAGTTGACTACTACGGTATAGTGGATAATTTAGTAAGCACTCAACAAATTACATTAAAAGAGGCCAATGGGGATACTGGCTATGACATGGGGGCGCTATCTGGCATTCAAGAGTTAACAGGGCATGAGGATAATTTCACCAAGTTAGCAGGTAAAGTCGCTATGTATGAAAAAGGTGTAAAATTCACACCTACAGAATTATCTGTAAAAGATACAACAGGTCAAATGCCTTCTATGGCTTTAGGAATGTTACTCGAGGAATTTACTCCTACATCAGAATGGAAGTATTATGAAATAGATTTATCCAAATTGCCAGCTAACAATGTAGCTCTATCTAATGAAATACCTGTAAATATTGTGCGGAATTTCACAAATGTAATAATTAAGGTGAATAAACGCAATGTAATCGGAAACGGCGATACAATTAAACTCAATGGCGAAGATTATCAAAGCATAAAAATCAATGGTTCCGATTTAGTCGAAACTCATCGTGGCTCTAACTATACATATTCATTCACAACAGATACTATTACAGCAGATTAATTGGTAAAGTGGATACATGGTTTTAATCCTTAATTAGCACAGAGTAAGGGGGTGTATATCATCTGGACGTGGCAGTTTGAGTTAAACGACTTGCTTACGACATTAACTATCGTAGGCATCGTAGCAGGTGCAGGGTATCGGCTTCTGATAGTCCCTCTATTAGACCGTCTGGAAGCACAACGAAAACAAGATAGCATAGAATTCACAGGCAAGTGGAATACATTATTTGACACACTAGGCGAACTAAAGGATGAAATGAAGCAGTCACGTACGGAGCGTACTGAGTCAGCAACCACATTTATGATGTTAACCACTAGACTAGAATCTATGGAAAAGCGAATTAATGAGTTAAGGGAGGAATTACATGATCATACCACCTCGGCTCATGGACAGCGCTAAGAAAGTATTTCAATCTGTAAGGGTGGCCAATATCCACCCTACAGGTGTATTAGCGACGAGGGCGTTAGTCCTCGTCATGCTAGTACCTATTTTATTGGTGGTCACTCAATATGTTATGTCCTTTATTAGCGGGTACGTCTCAGACGAAGCTAATAAGTTGATTAACGTAGGAATCAATATTATTGACCACATATTCATACCTAGTGTCTTAATGGCCCTTGTAGGGTTCTTGGGGCTTTGGCTAGATAAAGATGGGAATGGTATTCCTGATAAGCTAGAAGAACAACCAAAGGTACCGCCTATGATGGAAAGGGGGAGTGCGGATGATAAACGTTAGTTTAAGCGACTTAAACGACTACTGCAGTAGGGCTGTAGGTTACATCGATAAAGTATACCTACACTGGACTGCAGGACGATACAATCAACAATTTAACGATTACCATATCAATATTGATGGTAGCGGTAACATCTACATTGATGGCGAGCTAACAGACCATAAAAGCCACACATGGATGCGTAACGGCAGGGCTGTAGGTATATCCTTAGATTGCGCCTATGGTGCTCAATGGGTAAATGACTTAGGTGATTATCCACCGACTGCTGCGCAAATTGAAACGCTAGCGCAAGTGGTTGCCGTATTATGCGTAGACCTAGGACTGCCTGCTAGCATTAGCAACGTGTTAACCCATGCTGAGGCAGCGGATAACATGGACGGGTTTTACGCACATGATCCATATGGGCCAACAACTACATGTGAGCGTTGGGATTTATGGGTAGTTACCCAAGGTGATGAACCTGGTAGTGGTGGCGATGTAATACGAATGAAAGCTAAATATTACGCTCAGCAATGGGGCAGTAATATATAGGGGGTATATATGTATGAAAAAATCAAGTCTACAGTTACTGGCTATCCTAAGCTTTATTATATTGTCGGTGCTATTGTGCTCCTCTCCATCTTTTGCCTCTGGTACATCTTCCACGAGCCAAGCGGAGGGCACAATCACGATTCCATTAACACAGTGGAACGAATTGAAAGCCAACAACGAGAAAGCCTTGAGCTTAATCGAGACATCCAGTCTTCCATTGACCGAAGCTCAAAGCTTAGTCATGAAGCAAAGGGAAGAATTGAACGAAGCACACAATACAATCTCGACATTGGAAACCGAATTAATGAAAGCCAAAATGCTATCCATGAAGCAAGAAGTTACCTTGAACGAAATGTCGAACTCTTTGACCGAATTGAAAGGGCAAATAGAGAACGACAAACGAACAATCAAACGACTACGGATGCAACGCAACCTATCTCAGATGGCGGGAGCGGGAGCAGTAATCGGAGTAGTGATTCATCGATAGAGAGGTGATCCAATTATCTCCTGAGCATGAGCAGGTGGACTCATGTGAACATGTTCCAAAATGGAACACGTTGCCATAAATTTTTATGTAAGATAGTAGGATGTTTGACCAAATTTATATAATAGTATATATTATATAAATCGTTAAAACTTGTTATAAGTTTAGACTGTTGCTCAACTGTTACTCAACCTTTTAAAAGTTTTAACGCTATAAACTCAATAATAATAAGGATTTTTAGTGGTGATAGAATTGTACTCCAAATAATTTGGCGCTTATGGGAAAACCACTCAGAATTGGGTGG
>CALGLI010000169.1 GCA_937930265.1 uncultured Veillonella sp.
TACCTGTGTTGGAGTCTGTAGTGAGCCAATATGGGGCACAACTAGCATCCCATCCAGGCATTGAGGTGCATGAAGGGCGTTTGAATTTAGAGGAAATGAAAAATCTGATTCAAAAGAAAGGCATTAGTATGCTTATTGATGCGAGCCATCCCTATGCAGCGATTGTGACGGCCACAGCTCGTGAGGCAGCAGGAGATATGGAGATTCCTTTCATTCGCTTTGAACGAAAAGAAGTGCCATTGCCAGAGTATGATAAATTACATCATGTGAGCAATGAAAAAGAGGCAGCGACCTTAGCAGGCGCTCTAGGTAAGGTCATCTATCTGACTACAGGTAGTAAGACCATGCATGTCTTTGCTAAGTCAGAAGCTCTACAAAATGCAGAAGTATGGACCCGTGTATTGCCGACGGCGGAAGTACTACAAATGATGGAAGATTTAGGTGTATCTCCTAAGCATACAATTGCTATGCAAGGACCATTTTCTTATGAGATGAATAAGGTGATGTTCCAAGATACAAAAGCAGAAGTAGTAGTGATGAAAAATTCTGGCCTTGTGGGAGGTTCAGATACAAAGCTACAAGCTGCTATCGATTTAAATGTACATGTTATTGTTATCGATCGCCCCACACCGGCGAAAGGGGCAGTGACAATTTCAACAGTAGAAGAATTTAAAACCCTATGGGAGGATTACGATGGATTACATTAAAAACCCGAAAGCAATTGAAGATAAAAGTATGGAAATTATTTACCCATATGTGAAAGACATGGGATTTACTGAGGATGAAATTCGTGTAGTATCTCGTACCATCCATGCGTCTGGTGACGTAGAATATGCAAAATTATTCCGTACTAGTGAAGGTGCTGTAGCGGCAGGTATTGCAGCTGTTAACAATGGCGCTCATGTTTACACTGATGTGGAAATGGTGCGCACAGGTATTTCTAAACCAGCGTTGAAACTTCATAACAGTGAAGCACATTGCTTAATTCGTGACGAAAAAGTAGCTGAAATGGCAAAAGAATTAGGCGTGACACGCTCTATTGCTGCGATGCGTACATTTGGTAAACAATTAGAAGGCCAAATCGTGGCGATTGGTAATGCACCAACTGCTTTATACGAAGTATTGCGCCTTGCTTTAGAAGAAGGTATTCGTCCTGCTTTGATTATCGGTATTCCAGTAGGCTTTGTAGGGGCTGCAGAATCTAAAGATTATTTGGCAGAAGTATCTCCAGTTCCTTACATTACAATTCAAGGTAACAAAGGTGGTAGCTCCATTGCTGCGTCCGTTGTTAACGCATTGTTCTACACAGATGTAAAACGTAACGACATGTTATTTGTAGAAGGAAAAGAAAAGAAATAATGAATAGAACGAGTCAAACACGCAATGCATGGCGTATGTTTCTCGTTCTAGTGTTTGGGGCAGCAGCGATTGCTGCCCTAATCTTATCATTAGTATTTGGGTCCGCCCAGACTACATTGGCTCAAATATGGCACACATTGTGGTCTTCCACTTTATCTGATACGAACTCACTAGTTATATGGAACATTCGCTTACCGAGAAATATAGTAGCGGCTCTAGTAGGCTCAAATCTAGCAGTAGCAGGTGCTATTTTACAAGCAGTTATGAAAAATCCATTAGCAGATCCGCAAATCGTAGGTGTTTCCTCGGGCGCAGGATTAGCTGGTGTCATAGTATTAATTTTATTTCCTTACCTTGAATATGCAGTGCCATTCATCGCCTTTATTGGCGCTTTGACGGCGGCCATTCTTGTGTATGCCCTAGCATGGAAACAAGGCATACGACCAAGCCGTATAATCTTGGCAGGTGTGGCAGTAGCGGCATTTCTAGGGTCCATGATATCTGCCTTGCTTGTATTCTACGGGGATCGCGTACAAGGGGCATTACTATGGATGGTTGGCGGTCTAGCCGCTCGTAGTTGGCCACAAGTATACGTCTTAATTCCGTATACCATAGGGGGCTTGTTATTTGCCTTCTTAGGGGCAAAACGATTGACCATACTTAGCTT
>CALGLI010000170.1 GCA_937930265.1 uncultured Veillonella sp.
ACACACCATTCCGCCGGGGGCATGTAATTACCGAAGAAGATGTACCTAAACTACTTAATCTTGGTAAAGAACATATTTATGTAATGGAACCAGAAGATGAAGGGTTCCTCCACGAAGAAGACGTGGCCCGTGCCTTGTATGATATCGCAAAGGGTGACCATATGCACGATGGTCCTATGGCACAAGGTAAAATCGAGGCCATTGCCGATGTGGATGGCTTACTCAAGGTAGATGTAGATAAATTATATGCCATTAATAGCATCGGCGAATTGACCATCGTTACAAAATTGAATAATACGCCTGTGAAAGCGGGCGATAAAATTGCTGGTATGCGTTGTATTCCATTGTTATTGGAAGAGCAACAGGTTGTGGATGCTCAAAAAATTGGTGGTCCTATCTTAAACATAAAACCATTTGTACGTAAAACAATGGGGATTGTAACAACTGGTTCTGAAGTGTTTGAAGGGCGCATTAAGGATGCTTTCACACCTATTATCGAAGAGCGTTGCGCAGAATTTGGTGTCAAAAAAATCGCCCATGAAATCGTCACAGATAACACAGACGATATTGTGGCGGCCATCGATAAGGTGAAAGCAGCTGGTGCAGATATCATATTCTGCACAGGTGGCATGAGTGTCGATCCTGATGATTTAACACCAGGGGCCATTAAACGCTACGCAGACCATGTTGTAACCTATGGTCTTCCTGTCTTGCCAGGTTCTATGGTGTGCATTGCATACTGTGCTGATGGCACACCAATTTTAGGCGTACCAGGCGGTGTTCTATTTAGTAAACCAACAGCCTTTGATGAAATCGTGCCACGCCTCATTGCAGACGATGAGATTACAAAAGAAGACTGTATCGAACTAGGTCATGGAGGATTCTTGGGATAAGATAGATTTAAAGATATATCTTATTTATCTAATAGTAGTGTTCATACCTAAATAAAATAAGAAATATACCTAAATAGGGACTGTAGCGAAATGCGGGGAAACCGTATTTCGCTACAGTCCTTTTGTATTATCATACTACTACTTAATTTTATTGTACTTAGTCTTCTCCGTTTCCTCTAAACCTAATTTTAAGGATCCAACTGGTAGTATAAGTGCGAGTGTAGGTCGCATTGATAGCAAATGGAAAAGCGTGACTCACCAGGCAGGTATTTATGCTGGATAAGATGGTTATGATATTAATGTAGGGAATGGTACTACATTAGAAGGTGCGGTCATTAAAAGTGACGCTCCAAAAGCTAAGAATACATTGACTACTAAATCTCTAGATATGAAAGATATCCAAAACGAAGCCGAGTATACATATAGCAATAATGGGATAGGCTATAATTACTATGGTAGTAAAAAGAAACTTGAAGAGATGAAGACCAATGATAAAAAAGGCTATGATAAGATTTATAACAGTATTGGTCTAGTTCCAAATTTAGGCGTAGGATCTAAAGGTAAAGCAAGCTCGACTACTCAATCTGCAATCTCAGATGGTATACTAACTGTAGATGGTAAACAAATTGATACTAAGACGATTAATACCAATACAGAGAATACGTTACATCAACTAGATAAGATATTTGATAAAAAGAAAATTGAAGAACGTCAAGAATTGGCTCGTTTATTTGCTAAGAATGCTTTCGAAGAAGTACATCGCTTAAGTGATAAATATCATTGGAAAGAAGGCGGTCCAGAAAAAGTAGCTTTGCATGCTGCAATAGGTGAGATTACTGCGCAATTGGCAGGTAATCCAAATGGATCTGGTGCTGTGGCGTCTGGTATTAATGAACTAGCTATTAAAAAGATTATTGATAAGGTGGGAAAAGAGCATCCGGATCAAGCACAAATATTAAGTGCCGCTTTAGGTGTAGTGGTTAATAAAGTTTTGGGGAAACCCTCTACAAGTGGTGGTGCTGTATCTGTACTTGGTACTAAATTTAATGATCAGAAAAATGGTGATAATTCAGAAGGTATGTTTGCGACATTTGATGATGCTGCCAATGCCGCTCAGCAAAAACTAGCTGAGGAGCAAGAAGGTCAAGAGTTTGATATTTATAGTGAGGATGTTTATGGTCCTGAGTATAAAACTGAGGCTATAATTAGTATCGCTCCAGTTCATCTTGCTGCAAAATTAGGGATAGAGTCTGCAAAGTCAACTGAAGAATATAGGTTGGCAGGAATATTACTTGAACAAGCTCTCACAGGGGCAGGGGGATATGCATTTTTATGAAGGTTCTTTAGCGTCTCAACGGCTATCGAATGATTATAATACTAGATCCAAATTATATAAGGCTGGTAAAAGTATTCCCGTTGGAACGACTCGCCCTTTTTATATAAGTGTTGATACAGATTATGGTGGAAATCATTATGCCTTTGGTCGCATTAAATTAGTTGCGAATATATCTCATAACTATGATGGTTCAGTGAGTGCAAGCGGATATGGTACTGATAATTATGATTTTAATAATGCTGGGTCTAGCGGTATTGGAAATTTAATTGCAACATCTGCTTATGAGTTACAACGATGTGGATTGTTAAAACCTTATGTGTATACGGTAGATTTTAGTGTGAGTATATATGGATAGGATTATATATTATATAAAAAAATTTTTTGAGATTGTAATCACTATATTTAAAGTTATTATAAACGTTGTCCTAGGATATATAGGCATTGGGCTTTTATTAATCCTTCCCTTAATAGGCTGGTCTGGGTATGAATATTATACATACCGGTTTGTTATTGATGGACAATATAATGTAATTAGTGATCAAAAGACTCCTTATCACTTGATTGATAATGGACAGTCAATGGTAATAATAGATAATATCATTTACGCTTATAGAACGGGTTTATTTTTGGTTATTGATCAATCTAGTAATAATATAAAAGTTTATGTAGATAATCAAATTGATTTTGAGTTCTATATGAAGTTAAAGCGAGAATTTTATGGAGATTTAATTACTATTGCATCTATAGAATCAATAGCTTTGTCGGACAGAGATTATGAACAATATCTTAGATTAAAAAATATAAAAACTAATTTTCCAAGACAAGGAGTTAAATTCGTTTTATGATAAATATTTAATTATGAGTAGTAGCCATGATTTTGTGTAAACGTATTTTATTCTCAACTGCCAAATATATTTTTTACTGGCTAAATGTCGGAAGTGACACGTTATAGTGTCACTCTAATATTTAGTTGTACACCGAATAGGTATGACTAAGGGGCTGCAACTAGAATGCGGTAAAACCGGATCCTGTTACAGCCCCATGATTGTAGCCCTTTTACTATTAAAATGATTTTTTACCTAATGTAGGGTGGCTACACCGTTTTAATGTTAGCGTATCAATCATATGAACCGCTTCATCCAATG
>CALGLI010000171.1 GCA_937930265.1 uncultured Veillonella sp.
TTCTTGGTGGCTAACACAGAGACACAAGCCTTAGATGGTACGAATGTACCTGTACGCATCCAAATTGGTGAGAAAGCTACTAAAGGCTTAGGTGCTGGTGCGAACCCAGAAGTAGGTCGCGAAGCTGCTGAAGAAAGTCGCGAAGATATTTTGAAGGCATTACAAGGTGCTGACATGGTATTCGTTACTGCTGGTATGGGCGGTGGCACTGGTACTGGTGCAGCTCCAGTAGTAGCAGAATGTGCTCGTGAAGCTGGCGCTTTAACAGTAGGCGTTGTGACAAAACCATTCGGTTTCGAAGGTAAAAAACGTAAAGAACAAGCAGAACGTGGTATTGAAGCATTAACTGGTAAAGTGGATACTATCATCACAATTCCAAATGACCGTTTGTTGGGTATCATTGATCGTAAAACTTCCTTGAAAGATGCGTTCTTAACAGCTGATGAAGTATTGCGTCAAGGTATCAAAGGTATTTCTGATTTAATTACAAAACCAGGTTTAATCAACCTTGACTTTGCTGACGTAAAAACTATCATGACTAACCAAGGTGAAGCATTGATGGGTATCGGCGTTGGTGAAGGTGAAAACCGTGCTGTAGATGCGGCGAAACAAGCTATTAACAGTCCATTGTTGGAAACTTCTATCGATGGTGCAAAAGGCATCTTGTTAAATATCACTGGTAGCGAAGAATTAAGCTTGTTTGAAATCAATGAAGCAGCAGAAATCATTTCTGAAGCAGCAGATCCAGAGGCTAATATCATCTTCGGTTCTGTTATTGATGAAAATGTTGGTGACAAAGTATTCATCACTGTGGTTGCTACTGGTTTTGGTGACCAAGGTTCTTCTAATGGATTTGCTCGTAAAAGCCCATTCGGTGCTACTGGTAACTCTCCAGAAGTACCAGCTTTCATGAAACGATAAGATTCTCAAAAAGGAGGATATTATGAAGAAAATTATAGTAGCCACAGCGGTATTAGCTGCCTTTAGTGTTTCCGTGTTTGCCGCATCTGTGCCTGTAACTGAAGTGACTAATGGTGAAACGAAAATAGCAGTAGAGTATTCTTTATCCAAAAAGACAGCTCATGACACAAAACGCAAAGATGGCTTTGGCGTATCTGCTCAACAAGGATTATCTGATAATTTAGCGGCACAATATTCTTTCAATAAAGTACATCGTACAGGTGCTGATATTAAAGACCATCAATTAACAGGTGCCTATGCGGTACATCCTAATATCAATATTTACGGTGCTGGTACCTATGTAGATATGGGACCTAAACAAAATGGCTTTGGATATCAAGCAGGTGTAGTTGGACATACTCAGTTATCTGATAAAATTGAAGGCTTTGCTAAAGTAGGTTTCGGTAATGATATTAAAGGAACTTACCAAGTGGGAGCTTCTTATGGATTGAGTCCAGATATTGATGTAAATGTATATTACCAATATGACCAATATAATATGAATCAAAATAAAACTGATGTAAAAGGACTACATGCAGGGGTAGGGTATTCTTTCTAGTGTGAAAGTAGTCTATTTGTAGTACTAGTAAGCATCACATAGGGACTGTAATGTAAGAGAGTAAACTCTGCATTACAGTCTTTTTGATTGACAATCATTATATGTAAACAATTAATTTAAAATTAGGTTGACTATATACAGCTTGATTAATTATAATAAAAGTGTAACAGAATGTAAGAATCATGTAAGCTTGTCAGATCCAGTATACCCATGTTATGGGGAGGAGGTAGTACTATGCATACACTTTGTAAAGGTTTAGCAAGTGTAAGAGAAGTACCGAATACCGTGATTGTACGAAATGTGCAATACAAACGAACTACAAGATCACCGCAGTTACAAATTAACTATACCCCAAAAAAGCAAGAACATATAGTGACGGTTTGTAATGCTAAAGGCATGTTAGTGTCCACGATGTTAGAGCGACTTGATTCCGAATGGAATCATCATGATGAAGTGACCTTAGGGGAAATGCCGAAAGTTTGGCCATGTGAGTTAAAAAACAAAACAAGAACGAAATTTGTGTTCACACCAGAATCGATTCTTGAGTTTGTGGATGCCATTCAAGATGATAACCCAGTCTATCGGGAAGAAGTTCCTGTGGTACCAGAATTAATGGTCTTATCGCATATGGCTCATCACGTGTTAGATGAAACAATGTTACTTCAATTAGATATTACGTTTTCTGCACCATTTTATGGTGGAGATGTTATTTCTGTAGAAAAACTTAGAATCCATTCAGAAAAGCATACACAAATTGGTGAGTGCGAATTAGTCGGTACTCATGGAGGACGTGCTCGCTGTAAATGGATTTACGAAGAGGAGTTAGTACATGTTAAAGACTAGAGAGTTGACAAAAATGGCGTTACTCGTGGCATTAGCCTGTGTAATGGCTCAATTATCGGTTCCTAACCCAATGGGGGTAGGAATGATTTCTTTAATTACCGTTGCACTGTGTTTGATTGGTCTATTATTGCCACCAAAGCAAGCATTTTTGACAGTATTAGTCTATGTTTTATTAGGAGCAGTGGGATTACCTGTATTTACCGGATTTGCTGGTGGTATGGGGAAAATACTGGGACCTACAGGCGGATTTATTCTAATTTGGCCGATTGCCTATACAGCAGTGAGTTGTCTGAAAGGAACTGAAAAAAGTTTTCTTAGATATGCTGTGGTAGCGACTGTGGTAAGCATAGTCATTACCTATGTAGCGGCAGTACCGTACTTCATGTCTGTTGCCAATATACCATTCACAGTTGATGGATTACAAAAAGCCTTGGGTATTTTGTTTTATCCATTTGTGGTGGGTGATATATTGAAAGCTATCCTATCTGCATGGATTGCTACAAAAATTAAATTTTAGTTGACTATGTAAATGGCGATCAAGTCCTTTTGGGTTTGGTCGCTTTTTGTATTCAGTGTATTGTATCTATTGCTGTGTGGCGTAAGATTATGTTTGAAAGATTATAGGAATGTCAACGCATGTTCTATATCAATTAGTCATTTGCTGAAAGTCCTTTACCCATGCAACTTAGTGAATCACCATGTGTGGTAGTTCCGTAAAATGATATGATTCTATGATTTTTTACAAGTTTACTATATCTAATTGGTATACATGATATAGTGGTTTAGATTGAAATTACCTACAAGATGTTGTAAACTAAAGTCAATGAAACCCATGCAGGGTAGTCTCTAGTGAAACATCTAACACCATACTAGATGATTAGACACATGAGTAAGTTTTTGACAATAATGGTCCTAGAACTTATCGAATGCCTAGA
>CALGLI010000172.1 GCA_937930265.1 uncultured Veillonella sp.
ACATAGATGATGCGCTGGTACTTATCACGCCATAAGTAGACCCCTGGCGTAGTAGGTAGATGACTGACCTTTTCCAGTATATACGCTTGCTGTTCCGTATCACCCATCATCATATCTTGTTGACGAGATGGCTGAAAGTCTACTTCTTCTGCTTGCAATTGTCTATCGATAGGATTCATGGTGCATCCTCAGTGTGCAACGGATGTTGTTCCATATAGGTCCTAGTTTGGTCTAACACAGGACCTAAGAATTTGCCCGTGTAACTTTCAGGTAAAGCGGCAATCTCCTCAGGGGTGCCAGTGCCCACAATGGTACCACCTCGGAAACCACCTTCGGGACCTAAGTCGATAATATGGTCCGCCGTTTTGATCACATCTAAATTATGCTCGATGACCACCACTGTATCGCCACCATCGGTAAGCTTTTGCAATACTTCTAGCAATTTCCGGATATCTTCTACATGAAGGCCCGTAGTCGGCTCATCCAAAATATATAAGGTTTTCCCTGTACTGCGCCGAGCCAGTTCAGTGGCTAGTTTAACCCGTTGTGCTTCCCCACCAGATAAGGTAGTCGCCGCTTGTCCTAAGCGAATATAGCCTAAGCCCACTTCTTGCAAAGTTACCAATTTACGATGAATTTTTGGGATAGCACTAAAGAAGTCTACCGCTTCATCGACGACCATGTCCAGTACATCGGCAATGCTTTTACCTTTGTATTTCACTTCCATCGTTTCTCGATTATATCGAGCCCCTTTACATACCTCACATGGTACATACACATCTGGCAAGAAATGCATTTCGATTTTGATGATACCATCGCCACGACATGCTTCACAGCGACCGCCTTTGACGTTAAAGCTGAATCGTCCTGCTTTATATCCCCGAATCTTCGCTTCATTAGTTTGGCTGTATAACTCACGGATCGCATCAAACACACCTGTATAAGTAGCAGGGTTGGAACGTGGTGTCCGACCGATTGGACTTTGGTCAATATTGATGATTTTATCCACATACTCTAAGCCACGAATCTCTTTGTGCGCTCCCACCTTGTGGTGACTTCTGTAGAGTGCATTGGCTACGCCTTTATACAAGATTTCGTTGATCAATGTAGATTTACCAGATCCACTGACACCTGTCACAACAGTAAACAAACCGATAGGAAACTTTACATTCACTTGTTTCAAGTTGTTCTCTTTGGCACCACGGATTTCTAAGCAAACTTTCGTAGGTTTTCTTCGTTCTTTTGGTAATGGAATATACTTTTGACCACTTAAATATTGACCTGTAATAGACTCTTTCACAGCCATTACCTCTGGTACTGTCCCTTGCGCCACAATTTGACCACCATGTTCACCAGCCGCAGGTCCAATATCCACCAAATAGTCCGCCGCTAGCATCGTATCTTCATCGTGCTCTACCACGAGTAAGGTATTGCCTAAGTCTCGTAATCCTTTTAGGGTTTCAATTAACCGATCATTATCTCGCTGATGTAGACCAATGGATGGTTCATCTAAAATATATAAAACTCCCACGAGACCAGAACCAATTTGTGTAGCCAACCGAATGCGCTGTGCTTCCCCACCAGATAAGGTACCCGCACTACGATTCATGGTCAAATAATCTAAGCCCACATTGTTCAGAAACCCTAAGCGAGCATTGATTTCTTTTAATATTTGAGCTCCGATGAAAGCCTCTCGTTCCGTCAACTGGAGATTGCCAAAATAGTCCACCGCTTCACTAATCGTTAGCTGTGTCACTTCATCTATATTTTTATCACCTACACGGATGGCGAGGGATTCTGGTTTCAAACGAGCCCCCTTACAAGCTGTACATGGTTTAATAGACATATAGGATTCAAACTCTTCACGCATGCTATCCGTAGTGGCCTCTGCATGACGGCGTTTCACCATTGGCAAAATACCTTCATATTCGGTGTGGAAAGTTTTCACCTCTCCACGCATATTTTCATAGTCGAAGGTCACTTTCTCAGTGCTACCGTAGAGCACTTCTTTTTGTAAGGCTGTAGGTAGTTCTGAAAAACTTGCTTCTAATGTATATCCATGCGCTTTCAATAATCCCTCTAACTGTCGCATGAACCACGCATTAGGGTTCGAACTCAATGGGGCTACCCCACCATCTATGAAGGACACCGTTGAATCTGGAATCACTCTGTCCTCATCTACCTCCATCGTGCTACCTAAACCCAAACAAGATGGACAGGCACCAAAGGGACTGTTGAAAGAGAACATACGAGGTTCAATTTCCGGTAATGAAATATGACCATTCGGGCAGGTAAAATGAACACTAAATTGGTGGGCTGGACCGTCTACCTCTTGAATGATAACAAAGCCTTCTCCATGATGAATAGCCGTTTCCAAAGAATCCGTTAAACGGCTTTCTAAGCCTTCCTTAATTACTAGACGGTCCACAACAATTTCAATATTGTGTTTCTTATTTTTATCTAAATTAATTTCTTCCTCAAAGGTATGAATCTCTCCATTGATGCGAACACGAGCAAATCCATTTTTACGAATTTGTTCTAACACTTTTTCATGGCGCCCTTTTTTACCACGAACCACGGGAGCCATCACCATAATTTTTGTACGTTCCGGTAATTTCATGACCAAATCTGTAATTTGCTCAATCGTCTGTTGAGCAATCTCTTCTCCACAAGTAGGACAGTAAGCTCGACCAATGCGTGCAAATAATAAGCGCAAATAGTCATAAATTTCTGTCACTGTTCCCACCGTAGACCGAGGATTACGGCTCGTCGTTTTTTGGTCGATAGATATAGCCGGTGAAAGCCCCTCAATGTAATCTACATCAGGTTTATCCATTTGCCCCAAAAACTGGCGAGCATAGGCAGACAAGGACTCCACGTATCTCCGTTGCCCTTCTGCATAAATCGTATCAAAGGCTAGGGATGACTTACCAGATCCACTTAATCCTGTTAATACGATGAATTGATTTCTTGGTAAAGCCACGTCAATATTCTTCAAATTATGTTGACGGGCTCCTTTTATAATTAATTGATCTTTCAAAATATCTCCTATTCTTCATTCATATCTGACCAAATTTGGCGCAATCTGCCTAATTCATCACGCAACTCTGCAGCTCGTTCAAATTCTAATTGTTTCGCCGCTGCTTTCATGAGGCGTGTGGTCTCTTCAATGGCATTGAACACATCTTCTTTCGTTTCGTACTGTGGTTTCTGTGAAAGTGGTTGCCCCCTTTCTGCCACCACTTCTGTGGGCGCTGTACTGTCATACACCACGGGCGTTTCTGCTTTAGGCTTACGACCTTTTTTAGGGGTAGCAACTTCGCTTTCTACTTTGGTCAACTCAATTAAGTCTTTCACTTCCTTGCGCACCGTGTGTGGTGTAATACCATGCTCTCTATTATAGGACTCTTGCAAAGCACGACGGCGTTCTGTTTCATCCATGGCACGTTGCATAGAACCCGTAATACGATCCGCATACATAATCACTTTCCCTTTTTCATTACGAGCCGCACGACCTATAGTCTGAATTAAAGACGTATCACTACGCAAGAAACCTTCCTTATCGGCATCTAAGATAGCCACTAAGGATACTTCTGGCATGTCTAAGCCTTCCCGTAGTAAGTTAATTCCCACGAGAACATCAAAAACACCGGCCCGTAAATCACGAATAATATCAGCACGCTC
>CALGLI010000173.1 GCA_937930265.1 uncultured Veillonella sp.
TGATGGAAAAGCTATCAATGTAAGTAATAAAACGGAAGGTGACAAAAAAATCTTTACAGTTACCTTGAGTAGTCATTTAGAGTTGGCAAAACCAGCAACAGATGCGCAAGGAAATGTCGTTGAAACACCTAATAGTGTAGATGCCGATGGAAATCCAAAATTTGATAGAGAAAAGGCTACTATGGGGCTCGATATTAATGGCAATGATGGATCCATTACTGCTGGTTATGGTGATTCCGTTGTGAACATTGATGGTCGCCATGGTGCGATTACGGCGGGTGCTGGTGCCAATGAGGTGAAATTGAATGGTGCTGACGGTAGCGTCACCGCTAACACAGGTGTCTTTGGAGATCATTCTGGCCCTAATGGTGCTCCAGATAAAGGCAAGAGCAAAGTGACTATCAATGATCAGGGACTATCCATCGTGAGCAAGGATAATGCCGGTAATACATCTACGATTACTTTCAAAGATGGGACGATTACCGGGCTGAAAGCAGGTACTGGTGATAATGATGTGGCTACAGTAGGTCAGATGAAAGAAGCATTAGCCAATACATCTGGACAAATCGGTGAAGCCGTGAAAGAAACGGCGAAGCGTGTCAACGAAGTGGGGGCTCATGCGGCAGCTTTGTCAGCTATGAATCCATTAGGATACGATCCACTACGGAAGTCACAAATTATGGCAGGTATTGGTACTTATGAAGGTAACCAAGCGTTGGCTCTTGGTGTGGCACATTATGTAAATGAAAATTTCATGTTCAATGCAGGCTTCACTATGGGGGCTGGTAAAAGTATGGCAAACTTAGGTGCAACCTATCGTTTTGGTGCTGGAGATGATGCGGTGCCTGAGCGTTACAAAGGAGGACCAATCTCCTCCATCTATGTAATGCAAAATGAAATCGCAGCTTTAAAAGCAGAAAATGCTAAAAAAGATGCAGAAAATGCAGAAATGAAAGCACAAATTAAAATGCTTATGGAACGCATGGGTATGTCATAAAATCAAATAACAATAGTTAACACCTAACTATTCATACCAAAAAGTGGGTACCAATGTCGTAATGACGTGGTACCCACTTTGATTATGTGTAAATTTTATTTCTATGATCGAAATCAACAGCTATGATAACTAATGTATCATCTTTAATTTCGACTATTAATCGATAATTAAGTATGCGATATCTCCAAAAGCCTTTAAGATTTCCTTTTAAAGATTTTCCATGTATACGAGGATCCTCAGTGCCACAAAGATTTTTTTTAATATATGAGTATAATAATTTTTGAGTAGAAGAATCCATTTTTTTGATTTTCTTATGTAACTTAACTGGAATAATTACTTGATATCCCATTCTTTAGCAGCCTCCTCAAATGTTAGGAACTCCATAGAATCTTTTTCTTGTAAATATTCATTGACGATGGATATATCGTATTCATCTTCGATTCGCTCTAATAACATAGTTTTAATATATTGAGAGATGTTTTCTCCTTTACTTTCAATATATTGACGAATAATTTTATCTTCTGCTTCATTAAAACGTACAGATATAACAGCCATGATAATCACCTCGCTTCTACGTTTACATTGTAAACATAGAAGCGGAAAAAGTCAAGAAATTTGATTTTGAAAGTAATAAGGGCTTAAATCCTATACATTTATGTAGTTAAGAAGGGAATATGATGAGTTAGTCTAAAATATTTAAAGGAGCTAGTGTAAAATATTTGTGGGAAATTAAAATAGAAAAAATCCTCCAAAAGTGCTAGAATGTAATCAAATGATATTCTGTATTAATGTTATATTGGAAAGGGGTTTGTATGGCAATTGAGATTGGACAAGTTGGTATGGCTACGGTGGTAGTGGAAGCTAACAATACAGCAGAGTACATGGGTAGTGGTACTTTACCTGTGTTTGCGACGCCTGCGATGGTGGCATTGATGGAAAAAGCTGCCTATACAGGGATTCAAGGTGATTTAGGTGATAGCGAAGGCTCCGTGGGGATTCGCATGGAAACAAGTCATGAAGCAGCTAGCCCTTTAGGCGCAACTATAACTGCAATGGCAACGGTAGTAGCTGTAGAGGGACGAAAAGTAACTTTTGAGGTTGTGGCTAAAGAAGGTGAAAAAGTCATCGGTCGTGGTACACATGAGCGGTTTATTATTAATAATGAAAAATTTATGAGCAAAATCGTCACTGGTTAAGTTAAGTAGTCTGTGGCGATGAACAGAATAGGTACGACAATGCCCGTGGCACACGTCTTCAGAAACGGTATTTCATAATGTTTCTTCAGACGTATACCACGGGCATTTTGTTATCTTATTTACCTACTATAGAGTCGCCACAAGGCTACTACACATAACGGCGCTCCTCGTGGGAAAGAATATTATACGGTTTGCTACGGAACATATCGTGCTTTTTTAGTGCTTTTCTGTGTTAGTAAAAAAAGAACGCCACAGACCTTCTACGTCTAACTGCGCTCCTTACGTAAATATGTAAGTAAATAGCCTAACGAATGAGGTCTAGCCACCTCAACACGTTAGGCTATTTCAATTTTAGTACATCGAGATGAGCCTAACGTCTTCGACACGTTGTTGGCTCTCTTTTGTTATGTCTAGTACACTATACTTTCAAGGGTATGCAAAATTATTTGCGAGGGATGCGGCGCAAGATAGGGATTAATAGCAAGGCTACTAAGATGCCAATGCCGCTGGTTAGGAAGGACGCTGGCAGTCTTGTTACGGCAGCGATGTAGCTATCGAGTACGACCCACCATGCCACGAGATAGCCAGCTGCTGTCCAGATGGCCCCTACTAGCATAGCTAATAGGATGCGAGGGGTAGATATGGAACGAGCAGGAACGGTAGGTCTCCAACCTACTGTTAATAAGCCCACGATCACGCCTGCTAATCCTTTAATGACGATGGAGAACACTGTGTATTGGGAATGACCCATGATGAGGTCAAAGATACCAGAACCGATGGCACCGGCTAGACCTGCATAGAATCCGCCGAATACAGATGCCATGGAGAATAGAGCAGCGGAACCCAAGTGCACCATAGCCCCTGTTGGTAGAGGAACTTTGACAGTAGTAAATACAATACATAATGCAGATAATAATCCAATGTAGATGATATCTTTCGTTGTTGAGTTCATAGGTCCTCCTTATTGTGGGTCTGGAATAGAAATTAAACGATCTAATAATAA
>CALGLI010000174.1 GCA_937930265.1 uncultured Veillonella sp.
TGTTGAAAGTGAAATACCTCCTTCTGTAGGAGATATTCATTTTCAGAGAATTGTGGATACGAAACTAGGGGAGATTCCCGTACTTACGGTTATTGCCTATCGAAATGGAGAGGAAATACATCGATTTAGAACGTATCTTATGAAATACAATAGATAGAATTATATGTTCTAAATATATGAAATTAATCGAACAAAAGTATTTACAAATTGCTAAATAAGTAGTATAGTATAGATGAAGGTAGAAAATATGTTCTATTTGTTTTGTAGAAAGAAGAATAGTAAGAGACATATACAGATAGGGGGCTTTCTATTAATCGAAGCACTAATAGGTTGTTTATTGCTAGTCATCATAGTAACGGGATTCTTTTTAATTGCTTCTCATAGTATGAAGTGGCTGCATATGTTGCATCATCGCCATGAGTTATTGTTAGATGCTAGGTTTAGTCGTATACAGATAATGAATCGTCTTCGCTATAGTGAGAAACAGCCACAAGTCAGTGAAGATGGTTCCTGGTTAGTATCTCCTTCTAATTGGAGAATACGGGTCTATCAAGATGCCTTTGTGATTATCCTTTCAGATGGACAATTACAAGCTATTACGGAAAGTGAAGTTAGCCCCAAGATAGGGCAGATACATATATTTCCACAAAATAAACTGTTTTTTCAAGAACAATCAAATGGTCTTATTACATTGCAGTGGTATTCTGAAGTGCATCCCTATTGGTGGAGACACCATATTCAACTCATGGAAGGCGGACAGAATCATTACCAAGTTCAGACGGGTATCTTACCGTATGCAACATATATAGAGGGATTACAACATACACACTAAGCAAGGCTAAGTAGTTGGAAATGGCATAGAAGGAGATCGTATATGTTGAAGTGGAAAGGGAGGAAGAAAAATGGTTTTGTTTCGTACATGATTTTATTGATGGCTATGACGATTATGGGGGCTTGGGCTGCGTGGCAACAAACGATGCAAGTCACCTATCAAAGTATGATTGATGAATATCGGTTTGTGCGATGTCAATATGGGATAGAACGAGGAATTGTTCTAGGAACCAGAAAAGAATTTTTCCTTGCCCATGAGAAAGAAATTTCTGGTAGTGGTTCGCCAAAGTATGTACTAGAAGAAACAGATACAGAACGGATAGAAGCCATCCTATATAAAGAGGGAGAACCTCGACGATATTGTTTACGGCTAATTTGTAGCGATGTGGAATCGGGAACAAATGTGAGGAAGGATGTATATTTTTCTGCCCTCTATAAGGATGATATGTTTGACACAACGCGTATAGACTGGGTACAAGAATAAGGAGATGTAAGATGAAAAGCAAACGAGTAATGGCCATTGCCATAGGAAATGATGAAATTGTGGGAATCAAAGCCTATAAAAAGGGAAAAACTGTAGTTGTGGAAGATGTGATAGTACAACGACGACGTAGTGAAATAGAGGAGGATACAAAAGAATTTTTTGAAAACTATGGAGAATCAGATATTCCAGTGGGGTGTGTTTTTGAAAGCCCTTTGCAATCGGTGCATATGGAAACACCGAAAATGGATAAATTAGAGCAATACTTATTTACAAAACGGGAAGGAAAGAGATTATTTGATAGTGAAGAATGTCCAATGGCGATAGATTTTGCCTCACGACCTGGCACAACGGATGAATTAATGTTTGTTCTCATTGTGGCATTAGAACGAAAACAAATCAAACAGGCGGCTCGAGGGATTCAACAAGGAGGGGGTAATCTTTGTGTTATCGATTACTGGCCAGCACCGCTTGCATTTAGCCGTGGCCGAGAATCGTCTATGCTGTGTATCACACCACAACAGGATAAGGTATGCGTATCTTTGTGGAATGATAAGTTCTGCACCAGTTATACTCTAGTGGATACTGATGTAGAGAGTGTGTTAGCTGCGTGTGAGACTGTGTATGAAGAGAGTCAGAAATTTAATGTGCCCTATCCTAAAGGTGCCGTCGTAGTTGGTTTTCATGAAGGGAAAGAAAATAATTATGAATCTATTTTAGAGAAGTATGGAACCATAGAACAAGTTCCCATTCATGTGGTTGATAGGGGATCAGATTATAATCCGCAAAACATAACACATGAAATGGCAATGGGATTAGCGATTAGGTTACTTTTCGATGGAAAATAAGAATACTCTTAATTTTATACAACCAGATATACAGTGGATGTGTTGGTACATCAGGTATAAAAGAATATGGTGGTCCCTTTTGGGGCTAGCCATAGTTATCTTAGTAGGGTCTGTAGGATGGGGGACTAAAACATATATAGAGCATCAAGAAATGGTACAGAAACAAGCAGATGTAATATCTCATCATATTGATGCTAAGGAAGCTCATACTATGTATGAGTCTATGGTAAGAAAAGATATGAAGGAAGAACAGGCCCAGCAAGGAACATTGAAGGAATGTATATACTTATTAGATGCATCGAATACATATCACATCCAATTGGTCGAGTGGTCTACTATGAACCAATGGTATGTAGAGGCTAGAGGAAGTAATGAAAACGAATTGCATCAGTTTAGTTCAGTGTTGAGTCGATTAGGAGGTCACCGTCACTATGATGAAGTGGTGGAAAAAGAATCCGGAACTACACTATACCGCAGTCGTATTACAGGCACTGTGGAAAGCTCTACCCATTCCAAAAAGAAGTCTACTCCTAGTCATTAGTGTATACTGTTTTATAGTCGCCTTTGGGATTGGTATGGCGGTGTAC
>CALGLI010000175.1 GCA_937930265.1 uncultured Veillonella sp.
AATTGCATCCATGGATTCGTTCCTTATCGTAATTGACTATACAATGACTGGTACTGCGCCTCATGAGCCATGACACGCCGCACATAATCTCTAGTTTCTGGAAAAGGAATCTTTCCTATATCGTCGAAATTATCATCCCAACCATAGGTTTCCATCCATTCCTCTACATGACCACGCCCTGCATTATAGGCCGCCAATGCCAAGATTTCATTGCCTTTAAACTCATCTAACAAATGCGATAGATACCAGGTTCCCAATTGGATATTCGTGTTTGGTTCTTTGATATCTTGGTCTGACATGCTAGGTTGGTTTAATTGTTCCCCTATCCAATGAGCTGTATCAGGCATCAACTGCATTAAGCCTAAAGCTCCCGGCAGTGATTTTGCAGTGGTATCAAACTTACTTTCCGTATAAATAACGGCAGCCACCAATGATGGACGCACATGGTAGGTAGATGCATGTTTCATGACTGCACTTTCATAGGCTAACGGATATGCATATTGCCTTGCTAAATAAGGCTCTCCATATTGTACGTAATAGACCGTTAGTACTACGATGAGCCACGCAAATGCTGTGGATACCCTCATAGTTCCTCCTTGTGAAAGTGGTGTTTCGCCGTGTTCCACAATCTTCGTAATTGTTTTTCTAATTGTTTCATAGTTCCCGAATTATCAATAACCACCGTACTCAACGCACGCTTTTCATCCAAACTCATTTGACTGTGGATTCTATCTAGTGCTTCTTGTTCAGAATATCCATTGCGTTTCATCAGCCGTTCTAACTGCGTAGCAGGGTTCACATAAACAAGCCATATTTCATCCATTTTTGTGTGCCAATCTGTTTCAAATAGCAATGGGATATCATAGATGATAGCATGCTCACCTTGGGCTTCCCATTGTGCCGTCAACGTTTGAATGCGCCCTCTAATATGCGGTTGCAAAATGGCATTAATCCGTTCTAATTCCTTGGGGTCAGAGAACACTACACTTCCCACATAGGCACGATCCAGTGTACCGTCTTCCAGCACCGTATGAGGTCCAAAGGCATCCACTAGTTCCTGTAATCCTGGGGTCCCTGGCTCTACCACTTCTCTGGCCACTACATCGGCATCAATATAGGGAACTTTTTGTTTCTGTAACCATCGTAATACTGTGCTTTTACCAGAGGCAATACCTCCTGTAAGTCCGATTTTATACATATGTATATCCCCCCACTTGATTCAAATTATACACAAAAATTTCTGTGTACATGGAAATACTACCCTGTACACATTCGCTACTATCCTATTTCACATCAGCCCAGTTTGTAGCACTATGCACATCTACTTGTAAAGGCACGCGCAAGGATACTACCTGTTCCATGCACTGGCGCAACAAGGTTTCTACTCGTTCTTGCTCATCCTTGACCACTTCCAACACAAGTTCGTCATGGACCTGCAATAAAATTCTAGATTGCAAGTTTTGTTCTTCTAAGGCTTGTTCTACTTGGTTCATAGCTAATTTAATAATAT
The DNA here is from genome assembly GCA_937930265.1 of uncultured Veillonella sp. Classification (GTDB taxonomy): domain Bacteria; phylum Bacillota; class Negativicutes; order Veillonellales; family Veillonellaceae; genus F0422. The sequence continues at coordinate 1,511 of CALGLI010000175.1, forward strand.
CTGCTGCTGTCCCTTGAATCGGTGTATTCATAGCCGTGCGCTCCGCAAAGGATCTACGGCTAAAGTTACGGTTGTTAATGTCTGGCAATGGACGAACACGGCCAAACATAGTGCACACAGAACCATTTTCATGTGCTTCCTGCACCATGCGGTCCATATAGGCCTTAATTTGTGGATAGCGACTAAAATATAACTCGATATATTCTTTTGCATCTGCCCTTGTAATGCCTAAATCACGAGACAAACCGAAATCACTGATGCCGTAAATAATACCAAAATTGATGGCTTTTGCATGAGACCGTTCCAATGGAGTGACCTCTTCCAAAGATTTCCCCAACACTTCTGCAGCGGTGAAACGGTGAATGTCTTCGCCGTTCTGGAAGGCTTGAATTAAAGCTGGATCCTCAGATAAATGAGCCAAAATACGCAATTCAATTTGTGAATAATCGGCGCTCACAAACATATCAAAACCATCGTTCGGCTTGAATAAGGCACGAATTTCACGACCTTTTTCACTGCGCACTGGGATATTTTGTAAATTTGGATCAGAACTGCTCAAGCGACCTGTGGCCGTGACCATTTGGTTGAAAGTAGTATGGATTCGGTTCGTATGTGGATTAATCAGTCCTTCAAATCCCTCTAAGTACGTGGATACCAATTTCACAACAGAACGATACGCCAAGATTTGTGCCACAATTTCATGGTCATTTCTGAGCATATCTAAGACTTCCGCATCTGTAGAATAGCCTGTTTTCGTTTTCTTAATCACAGGCAGTTGCAACTTTTCAAATAAAATGACACCCAATTGTTTCGGTGAATTAATATTGAAAGTTTCTCCTGCTAACTCATAAATTTTTTCTTGTAACCCCAAAACCTCTACTTTGAAACGCTCTAATGTAGTGTGTAATTGATCCACATCCATATAAATACCATTTTTTTCTAGTACACATAGAGTACGTAATAATGGCAATTCAATATCTCGATATAACTCCCATACACCAGCTACTTTCATGTCTTCCATAGCCTTCTCATGCATGCGGTATAAAGCCCGTGCTTGTAAAGCCCATTCTGCTTCATTTTCCGTAGCAGGAATAGACGGTTGTCCAAATCGTTCACATAAATAAGTCATGCCATAGTTCGCCCGTGTAGGGTCTAATACGTATGCCATTAAAGTCATATCTTTAATATGAACAGTATCTTCTTTCATAATAGAAATGTGACCTGTTGTTTCAGTACCTAACACTTCAAATAATAATTTTGCATTATCTGTAACAATTTCCTTAGCCCCTTCTAGGACAGTTTCCACATGTGCTACGTCCACAAATCCGTTCACCACCAATTGCGTATCCCCATTGTAAATATAGATAGCTTCTATGGTGCGGAATGGATGTTTTCCGATAATGCTCAGTATTTTATCTTGGTAAAAGTCCTGAGGAACCTCTGTGACATATGTCAATGCAATCTCCTCTGCTGGAGGTGCCAAAAATGCATCGAACAAGGTACCTTCCTCAGCTACTCCCATAGCTTTCAATAATCTTGGTGTTACTCCGTGAAAGCCTAATTTTTCAAATAATGGCGTCACTTCACTGCGATGTACAACGGGAACGAACTGTTCTAGCTCATAGGGCATATCTGTTTTGATGGTAGCCAATTGATGGGAAATGAAAGCTAAGTCTTTGTTCTCTACTAAGCGCTCTTTCAATTTTCCTTTCTGTTCCTCAATATGTTCATACACACCTTCTAAGGTGCCATATTGGTTCAATAGTTTAAGGGCCGTTTTTTCCCCCACCCCAGGCACACCTGGAATATTGTCCGATGAATCTCCCATAAGGGATTTCATTTCAATCACCATTTGAGGACCATATCCATAGAGTTCTTCCATATTAGCCATCGTCACATGGAGCATATCTGTAATGCCTTTTTTCGTTAAGAATACACTGGTATAGTCATCTACTAATTGCAGGTTATCTCTATCCCCTGTAATGATGTGCACTTGTAAGTCTGAAGAGCCCCATTTTTTACTTAAAGAACCAATGATGTCGTCACCTTCAAAGCCTTCTTCTTCAATGACAATGATCCCTAAGGATTCCAGTACTTCACGAATTAAGCTAAACTGTGGACGCAATTCATCTGGTGCACTTTGACGAGTCCCTTTATAGTCTTCATAAATGTCCATGCGGAATGTTTGCTTTCCTTTATCAAAGGCAACTGCAATATAATCTGGATTGATTTCTTCATAGAGTTTTGTTAACATGGTTAAGAAACCATACACAGCATTAGTAGGAACTCCCAATGCATTTTGTAGTGGTGGTAGTGCAAAGAATGCACGATATAACAAGCTACTGCCATCGATTACCATTAATTTTTTCATACTAGTATCTCCTATTCACTGATATATGTACCTTTAATTATATCATATTTCCTACTACTAAGCGGGACTAAAATGTAGTTCTTTTACGTTCCGCACCTAGATACATGGTCTAGGATCCCTTAGAGTATGTATAAAACAGTTGCAAAACTGCGCTCCCTATGATATACTACTTTAGTAATAATACAGTACATCACAAGGAGGTGACTCAATTGCCAAACATTAAATCC
>CALGLI010000176.1 GCA_937930265.1 uncultured Veillonella sp.
CATCTTTTTCTTGTGCTTCGATAACATATTGCCAATCTTCATCTTTAGCCAAGCGTGTGATAGAAAGATAGATTGGGCTATCTTCTTTGATGTGGTTAAGGATAACAGCTTTGATTTTGTCGCCTTCCTTTAATACATCTTTAGCAGAAGCTGGTGTAGGGTATGCCATTTCTTTTCTTTCTAACTGTGCTTCTGTTTTGTAGCCAAAGGATACATATGCACGTTCGTCATCGATTTGTACAACTTCCCCTTCAATCACATTACCTTTCTTAAATTCTTCTGCTTGCGCTTCTGATGCTGCAAATAATTCTGCAAAATTTTCCATCGTCTGAATGACCTCCTTAATTATCCAGTCTGGTGTCGATGCACCAGCCGTGACTCCTACTGTTGTGACGCCCTTCAACCACGTCATTTGTATTTCAGTAGCAGTTTCGATGTGGTATGTAGTACACCCTACATCACGACATACTTCTGCTAATCTAGTCGTGTTGCCAGAGTTTTTCCCACCTACCACGATCATAAGATCCACTTCTTTCGCCAAAGCTACCGCAGAATTTTGCCGTTCTTCAGTAGCCTGACAAATTGTCTTGAAGATCTTTTGATCATTAGATTTTTGTTCTAATATTTTTATTATACTTTGAAACTTAAATTGTGAAAAGGTAGTTTGTACTACAACGCCAATTTTTTCCACGAATTGAATATTTTGAGCATCCTCTTCTGTTTCTACAATAATCCCCTTATTACCTGCCCACAGATTAATGCTCTTTACCTCTGGATGTTTCTTCTCCCCGAGGATAACTAAAGTTAACCCTTCATCCACTACAGACTTTGCATCTCGCTGTGCCTTCTGTACATGTGGACAAGTAGCATCAATTACTGGTAATCCACGTGTTTCTGCCTCTTCATATACTTCTGGTCCAACCCCATGGGAGCGAATGATAATAGTACCTTCTTCTACATCATTTAATTCATTAATAGCATATACACCATTATCCTCTAGTCGGCCTACTACTTGAGGGTTATGAATAATAGGCCCCAATGTATAACTTACATCTTTTGAGTCTGCTGCTTTTTCTGCCATCGTAACAGCACGCTTTACGCCATAGCAAAAGCCACAATTTTCTGCCAATCGTATTGTAAACATAGCATTCCCCTATTTATACTTACCTACTTTATAGTCATCAATCATAGTTTGGATAGCTGTTTTTACCACAGCATTCACTTCTGCAATGGCCTCTACAGTTGCTTTTGCTTTTGCTACTGCAATCGGTTTTCCAATAATAACAGCTACTTCTCCACGAATCATTTTGTCGCTGCCTACAATGGCTACCGGTACTACTGGCACCCCTGTACGCAACGCCATCGAAGCTACGCCATCATGAAAGCGCCCTAATGTATCACCCTTTTGTCGTGTCCCTTCGGGGAAAATACCTAGCATTAAATTATCTTTCAACAAATTCATAGCATGACGAATAGCTAATTTATCTACTCCACCTCGGCGTACCGGAAAAGCTCCTAACCAAGTACAAACTAATTTAGAAATTGGATTCCTAAATAGTTCCTCTTTTGCCATGAAGTTCACATGCCGTGGCAAGGCAAATCCACATAAAGGAGGATCATTATTACTCTTATGATTGGGAGAAATGATGACCGGTCCTTCTTTAGGCACATTTTCTTTGCCATATACCTTTGTGCCATACCACCAACCATAAACAATGGTAAACGCAGATCTCCATAAGCATTCAGAAAATTTATCCATGATAGCCTCCTAATTCTGCTTTACGAATTAAGTCGATAAGAGTTTGTACCGTCTCTTCTATACTGAGATGATCCGTTTCTACAACCACTGCATCATCTACGCATACAAGAGGAGATTCCTTTCGATTCATATCCATGGCATCTCGCTCTGCTACAGTACGACATACCTCTTCTAAGGAGATATTCTCGGAATCTTTCAATTCCAACCAACGTCGATGACCACGAGTCTCCACAGATGCTGTTAAATAGACTTTTAGTTCCGCATTGGGTAACACAACGGAACCAATATCCCTGCCATCCAGAATCACTCCACCCTCTGATGCCATAGTACGTTGCATTTCTACCAACTTAGTTCGCACTGCTTTTTGTGCAGCCACTTGAGATACGTGACTTGTTACATATTGTGTACGGATATCTTGGGATACATCTCTTCCATTTACCCATACAGATAAACCAGTTTCTTCTACACGTAGTTCTAGTTGAATCTTAGACAAAGCAACTTCTACTGCATTTACATCATCAATAGATACACCCGCATTCAGCAGTGCCCAAGTAATTCCACGATACATAGCTCCTGTATCAATATATAAATACCCTAATTTCTTGGCTACTATTTTAGAAATACTACTTTTACCTGCACCAGCAGGACCATCAATGGCTACGGAAATTCGTCGATTCATATTAGACTCCTCCTTCTGCTGCATGAGTAGCAGCTACGTAGGCTGTAGAAAACGCAACTTGCAGATTATAGC
>CALGLI010000177.1 GCA_937930265.1 uncultured Veillonella sp.
CATATCATCGATTCCACGAAATTTTCGAAGACGTAAAAGGTAAATCTTTAGAGGAGCGTAAAAAGATAAGTGGCTTGTCTTCAGATCGTGCAGATATCATCATTGCAGGCCTTACCATTGTGGAAGAATTATTTAACTACGTAAATACTAAAACACTCGTTGTTGGTGGTTGTGGTCTGCGTGAAGGCTTATTTTACGACTATTATGGAGCGCACTACTTAGGTGGTAACTCTATTATTGATGATATTTTAGTACATTCTGCAGAGAATGTATTATTAGGTATGACTAAACATGAGTTAGTTCATGCTAAATATATTACAGATTTAGCTATTAAACTGTATGATGAATTAGAACCACTTCATAGAGCTGATAAAAATACAAGACGTTGTTTGACTGCTGCTAGTTTATTACATGATATTGGTAAACGGATTAATTATTATAGTCATGCCCGACATGGCTGCTATATGCTTGTCAATAGTAATTTATATGGGCTTTCCCATGTTGAACAAGCTTTTAGCGCGTTCCTTGTTATGAATTCTCATGGTTTGACGCCAAAAGAGTATAAAAACTTCTTATACGGTAAATTATTAGATCAAGAGCAGCGTTTGTTGGGACAAAAAATATCTATTATTCTGGCCTTAGCTGAAGCTCTTGATGAAAGTCATGAACAATTTATTCGCCATTTATCCGTGAATCTAAAATATACTAGTGTACAATTAGTAGTAACCTATTTGAACGGTCGCGATATAAGTGTCACAAAAGCGGCTGTAGAGAAATTAGGAAAATCTTTCAAAAAAGAATTCAAGAAAATATTAGAAATAGAGTGGAAGGAAGCTCGTAAGGAGGCATAATGGCATTACCAAAAGCGTTACGATATGCAGTGCTACATGTAGGCTCCAGTAGCATGAGTATTACTATTTTAGAATACAAGGGCATCGATGATGTACGCGTTATAGATTATGCAGCTAGGGAGGTAACCTTTGGGGAAGAATTATTCCAAACCTCTCGTTTGAGTTTTGAAACGATTGAAGAAATTTGTCATATCTTAAA
>CALGLI010000178.1 GCA_937930265.1 uncultured Veillonella sp.
TCCATAGGTTAAGTATTGTTCAATTGGCATGCGGCCCGCTTCAAATAAACGTACCTCTGCTCGTAATGCTAATAAGGCAGGAATAATATCCGAGAAACCAAACTTCGCTGCTACCGATCCCCCCATGGTAGCCATACTGCGGAATTGAACCCCTAAAATATCTTTCACAGCTGTTGGGAGCACTCCTCTACAGAATGTTGTAAATGGTTCATATACCTCTACATCCCGCTGTGTAGCCATAGCACCAATACGGTATTCCGTTTCGTCCTCCTCAATATAGCGGAGACCTAATTCAGACAAGTCAATCACCATAGGCCATTTGCGATTTCCCAATCGTGTCCAGCAACCACCTGCTAAGATAGGTGCCATCTTTTGCTTCACCATGAGTGCATGCGCCTCTTCTACTGTCTTAGGCTGTTGCACTTGCATAAACATAAGCATACTTATACCTCCTAACTACAACACATCTATATTCTTATTGTATCACGTATATGACGATTTTGGCATATGAATTATCTTAGATACTAAGCATCTATATATGCATAATCCATATACATCATATGCTACTCATAGTCATTATTATAAAAATAGGCATACACAAACTACTTCGAACTACAATGAATCTATTATTGTCCGAGACTAAGTTTATGTATGCCTAATATCAATTTTATATGAGATATAGATTGCAAGTCTTTCAATTACTTTTATAGATTTCTCTATATCCTTCTGTTTGTTTCTCTACAACCTGCTCTATATCTTCTAAAATATCTTCAGGAATGTCCTCAACAATGCATCGATCCACTTGGAAAATTGCGCATGTACCACATGATGAACTAAGCCAACGTGGAACAGGCTGTAAGTGTACCGTAATCGCTGCTTGCTTACAAAACTGTTCAAATTGGATAGCTCCAAAGTGAGAATAAAACGTTGCTACATATTCCATATTATTTTGTGATAGTGAGAATATACTCACCGTTCTCCTCTTTAGATACAATTGTATATCCTTGAGCCACTACAAATCGAGTAATATTTTCTACCGCTGGTTTAGAATCGGTTTGTACTGTATATTGACTTTCACCTGATTCCATTGCTTTTTGTACCATAATAACGGGTTCTGGACAAGATAGTCCTCTTACATCAATCATACTTACCTCCTATGTCTTCTATTTACGCAGATTTTTAACAGCAATGACTAAAGCAATTACAAAGCCTACACCTACTGCAATTTGGCCCGCTACAGGAACACCTGTACCTGAAGCTGCCAAACCAAAATTGTGTGCGAATGCTGCACCTGCTGCTAAACCTACTACTGTAATCATGGAATCGGAATTACCCTCACCAGATAAGATTAATTGACGTAATGGACAACCACCCATTAATGTACAGCATAGACCTGCTAGCGCCATACCTAAGAAGTTCCATAATCCATCAGTATGAGCAATCGGTTGTTTCACAAACCCAGGGTGGAAATTACCAAATGTAATGTTTACTAGGAACGCTGCTACAAGAATAGCAATAAAACCAAGAATTAATTTCGTTTCTTTAAATAGAATGATATCACGGATACCACCTACCATACAAAGACGGCTATACTGTGCTAAGCCACCTACTACTAAGCCAGCTGCTAAAGAAATCCACAATGGAGCATGAATGGCACCTGGTCCCTTTTCAGTAAAGAAAATGAACGCTGGTGCTGCCACCACAAGACCTAATAGAATCACTTGTGCCACAGGCATAATATAGGAATCCATTTTAGATACAATATAAGTTCTGCCCAAGGAATAACCGCGTTTTAAGAACACCGTACCCACTACAATACCACCAGTGAATCCTAATAGACCCATAATCGCATTCCAGTCACCACCAGCTAAACGCAAGATCATACGGAATGGGCAACCTAAAAAGATTAAACAACCAATCATCGTAAAGAATCCCAATGTAAATCGTGTTGCTGGCGCAGAACCACCTTTAGCTGATCGTTCACCACGGAACCAAGATAATAGAAAGGCGCCCAATACTAAGCCAATAATTTCTGGACGAATGTATTGTACTGGTGCTGCTCGATGTAGACCCAATCCCCCTACAGAATCACGAATAAAACAAGCAATACAAAAACCCATATTTTGTGGATTTCCTGCTAGTACTAACAAACCAGCAATAGCGCCAATAATTAATCCAGCAATAATAATTCTTTGCTTTTCACTTACTACACTCATAGTACCTCTCCTACTAAACAATACTCTAATGTCCTAGTCCACATCAACTTCCTCTAAATTGCTATTTTGTACTAAGTATCTTATACTAAAAGTAATATACATGTAATAAGGAGTTATAACTATGAAATCTATTTATGCAGATAACAGCAGTACCTCTTTTCCTAAAGCGCCCACTGTGGCGCAAGCTATGTATGATTACATTTCCAATAACGGAGCCTCCGTACATCGTTCTTCCAACGAAGATGCGTACCAAGTGGAACGCATTCTGTTAGAAACACGTCAACAGTTACAACAACTATTGGGAGGCCATAGTCCAAAATATGTCATTTTTACACCGAATGTGACAACTAGTTTAAATATGGTTTTACAAGGTCTTTTCCGTTCTGGCGACCACCTCCTCATCTCTAGCTTAGAGCACAACGCTGTCATGCGTCCACTCCATCAATTATCTATGAAAGGTGTATCGTACTCCACCATTCCAAGCACACCTCAAGGTGAAATGATTACCTCTACCTTAGAATCACTTCTCTTGCCTACCACAAAGGCTGTTCTCGTGACTCATGTCTCTAATGTATGTGGCACCATTCAACCTATTGCCGAAATTGGTGCATTCTGTAAAGAACACAATCTATTGTGTATCGTAGATGCTGCACAATCTGCCGGCATCTTACCTATCCATATGAAAGAGATGCATATTGATGTCCTTTGCTTTACCGGTCATAAAGGATTATTAGGTCCCCAAGGGATTGGTGGCTTTCTCCTCACTAAGGAAGTAGCTCATCAAATACAGCCACTACTAAGTGGTGGCACTGGTAGTTTCTCTCATACCTTGGAGATACCCACTACCTTTCCCGATCGCTTTGAACCTGGAACGCCTAATATCCCTGGCATCATCGGTCTTCATGCTAGTTTGTCCTATCTTAATTCCGTAGATATTCGCACCATCTATAAACACGAAATGGCGTTAACCAGACAATTCATCTCTGGCCTACAACAATTACCAAGCTACACTATCCATGGTATCCCTAATGATACTAATCGGACTGCCGTCATTTCTCTTTCTACCACCAAATGTGATCCTGCCGAGTTATCTCATATTCTTGAAAGAGACTACCACATCATAACAAGAGTCGGATTGCACTGCGCTCCTACAGCTCATCGTGTATTAGGAACTTATCCAACAGGAACCGTTCGCTTTTCCTTTGGCTACCACAACACATCTGATGAGGTAGATTTCATATTAAATAGCTTGGAGCTATTACAGAACAATCAACTCTTATAACTAGAATATCACATATAAAAAAACAAAGTAAGCACCAATTATACATATAATTGGTGCTTACCTATTTTCGTGCCACTTTCTGTATAAAGAAAGCACTTATATATGTAACCTAACTCTAACCATATATACCATGTTTTTAAATAGATTGTTTTCTACGAATTTTACGTTCTGCTTTCCATTTATCCAAACGAGCAATCGCTTTTTCACGGCGTGTTGTTTGTGCCACATGAGTTTCATTGCCATAGCCATTTAACAATACATTAAGAAGTACTGCCATTAAGCTACCGAATGTAATACCACTATGAAGAACAATTTTCAACCATTCTGGGAAGTTGTTATAGAAACTTGGTACTGTTAAAGGAATCATACTAACACCTACACTGATTGCAACAATCATAAGATTATAAGTACCATCAAATTCTACCTTAGATAAAGATCTAACACCACTAGCGATAATCATACCAAACATAGCTACCCCAGCACCGCCTAACACAGGGTTAGGAATACTTGCTACTACTGCCGCCATTTTAGGGAATAATCCTAATAATACTAAGATAACACCAGATGCTGCTACTACGAAACGACTTTTTACATTAGTTACGGCTACTAGACCCACATTTTGCGCGAAAGCTGTATATGGGAAACTATTCAACAGACCACCTAACATAGTAGATAGACCATCTGCACGTAAGCAAGCAGCTAATTCTTTCTTACCTATTGGTTTATCAACAATTTCTCCAATGGCGATACAATCACCAGTAGTTTCAGTCATAACAACTAACATAACAATAACCATGGAAATAATAGATGAAATTTCAAAGGTTGGCATGCCAAATGCTAATGGTGTTACAATACCAATCCAGTCCGCCTCACCTACTGCACTTAAATCACATTTGCCAAAGATATATGCAACTATCGTGCCAAGAACAAGACCTACTAAGACAGCGATGTTACTTAAAAACCCTTTTGCAAAGCGATATACTAAAACAACAATTGCTAATGTAATACTGGCTAACATCAAGTTTATAGGACTGGCAAAATCTGGTGATGCTGGATTGCCTCCGCCAACCCAACGAATGGATACTGGCATTAGTGTAATACCAATAATTGTAATAATAGTACCTGTTACTACTGGTGGAAAAAATCGGATTAAACGACTAAATAAATGGGAAATTAAGAATGTTACCAGCCCAGCTACTATAATTGCTCCATAGATAGCTGTCATTCCGTGTTCTTGACCAATCAAAATCATAGGAGACACCGATGCAAAAGTTACCCCTTGAATCAATGGAATCCTAGCTCCTACTTTCCAAAAGCCTAAAGTTTGAATTAAAGTTGCTATACCACAAGTAAATAAATCTGCATTAATTAATTGAATCAGTTGTGAATCTGATAAACCCATAGCTTGTGCTATGATAATTGGTACTGCTACGGCGCCTGCATACATAGCCAATACATGTTGTAAGCCGTAGGCAAACAATTTAGGAATGGGTAACATTCCATCTACATGATTAACTCCCTGAATTTGATGTGCCATATGAATCACCTCATATTACTTAATAGAATATACTAGTCTCATACTTTATCATGTTTTGAATTTTCCACATCATCAGATGGAGTAGCAAACACTCCCGTACTCGCTACAACATCAAACTTCATAGACTTAGCACACTCTCTCCCCTACTGATTATTTTCTATATCCAGTTTTCTCAAGTGGTAAAGAACAACGTTCCATACCGTCCAAACGATTGTATGCATTGGCAATAGCTGGAGCGATTGGAATACTACTGATTTCCCCAATACCTTTAGCACCATATGCATATTGGTCTGGCGTACCTTTTTCTATGAATGTACATTTGATTTCTGGGCGTTGCGTAGCTCTTAACAAGCCTAATGTGCCATATTTTGTAACTACCTTACCTTCATTGTATTTGAAGTCTTCTGTTACACCATAGCCCATCCCCATGATTGTGCCACCTTCAACTTGACCTTCACAAGATTGAGGGTTAACGACACGTCCTACATCATAGGCCACATGAATTTCACTTACCTTATTATCATCTCCAATCGTAGCTACGCAAGCTCCATATCCATAAGCCACATGGCTCTTAGGATGCTGTTTGTCCGAATCGAATGGATCCGTAACACCTAGGAACTCTTCGTATATTTCTTTTCCTTCAAGGTCTGCTAACGTTTGAGTTTTCAATAATTCCGCCAATTTTTCGGCTGCTCTACGTGTTGCTTCCCCTGTAAATACCGTTTGTCGAGATGCTGTAGTTGTACCAGAGTTTGGCGTACGTTCTGTATCTGGTGCTTCTACCACAATTTGTTCTGGCGAAAGTTTTGTAGCTTCTACAACGATTTGTGCTGCCACTGTCCCTACACCTTGACCAATACATGCTGCGGATGTACGAATACGAACTTTGCCATCACGAACCTCTAAGATGACGCGTCCTGTATCTGGTAAGCCTACACCAACACCACTATTTTTCATACAAATGGCAAGACCTGTACGGTCACTTGCATAGTATGCATCTTTAACTGCTTCTAAACATTCTACTATACCAGTATCTGGTGTACATAATTGTCCATTTGGCAAATAATCACCAGGTCGTACCGCATTTTTATAGCGGAATTCCCAAGGATCCATACCTACTTCTTTAGCTAATAAGTCAATATTCACTTCTTGACCAAAGATAGTTTGCGTAACACCAAATCCACGGAATGCGCCACCTGGTACAGTATTCGTGTACACACAAATACCATCCATGGAGAAATGTTCAAAGTTATATGGACCGCTAGAGTGTGTCCCTGCCCGTTGTAATACTGGTCCACCTAAGGATGCATAGGCACCACAGTCGGATACAATTTTTACTTTTGTAGCTACTAATTTACCTTCTGCATCACAAGCTGTAGTAATATCCATTTCCATGGCATGGCGTTTTGTATGTACTTCTAAACTTTCTTGTCGAGTTAACTGTACTTTCGTTGGATGTCCCGTTTTCCAAGCTACAAGTGCTGCATGATGTTGCACACTCATATCTTCTTTACCACCAAATCCACCGCCTACTAGCATGCTGTGGACTTTTACTTTGGATACATCCAACTCTAACATACGAGCTACTTCACGTTGATCATCATATATACTTTGGCTACCTGTATAGAGTTGAATGCCATCTTCAGTTTTCACTGCAATAGCACACTCTGGTTCCATAAATGCATGATCTGTTTGTGGTGTAGAATAATGGCGAGTAACCACATGCGCCGCATTGGCAATTGCTTCATCTGCATTACCACGACTTAATGATTGATGCGACAAAATATTACCATTCGGATGTAATTGAGGCGCCCCTTCTGCTAAAGCCTCTTCTGGAGTGACTACAGGTGTCAATTCTGTATAGTCTACGGTCACTAAATTACATACTTCTTGTAAGTATTGTTTTTCTTTTACCGCAACTACTGCAATGGCATCGCCTACATAGCGAGTAATATCTCCTTCTGCAATCATTACGTCCCAATCTGGAACAATATGACCTGTTTTATTAAAAGGTACATCTTTTGCTGTTAATACTGTCACACATTGAGGATGTGCCAACGCTTCTTCAATATGAATCGCATCTACACGAGCCCTTGGATATTTAGAGCGAATGGCTTTCGCATAAATCATGCCATCCACTACCATATCATCTACATATAAACCCGTACCCAATGCTTTTTCTGCTGCATCTACACGGTGTAGACGAGAACCTACTGTACCATCTACATCATTCTTAGGCACAGGCGCATTCTCTTTAAACAAACGAGCTGCTAATAAGATGGCATCTTCAATCTTCACATATCCTGTACAACGACAAATATTGCCTAGTAACGCTTTTTGAACATCTGCTCTCGTAGGTTCCAATGTTGTATCTAATAACGCTTTCGCACTGATAATCATGCCTGGAATACAGAAACCACATTGTACAGCTCCACATTCAGCAAAGGCATATAC
>CALGLI010000179.1 GCA_937930265.1 uncultured Veillonella sp.
GCGATGGTGTACAAGTACAAAACGTCACTTTTAGAACCTACTCTAAAATTCTATAGAATGTATTATAACAAATCTTAATCCATGGATATAATAAAATTTTTTTATATTTGACATTCCTTGGACGTTCGTAGTTTATACTACAGATACAGAGTAACAAAACTTTGATACTCTCTTTCTTGTGAAGTGATGTACGTATATTATAAACTCCTCAACTCCTTTATAGGGCCTGATAATATATGCATGCGACATAACCAGCTACCTCTACCATGCTACCTCTATGGTGTGTCGCAAACAGGTACGCATCCTTCATTCACATCTTTAGGTCTTCTCCTCTACTCTTCCCTACAGATGGCCTAAAGAACTCTATCAACAAATACCATGTACATCGTGAAGATGGGCATGGTATTTTTTCTTTTCACATATCTTCATCTATACTCCCATTTCTATAAACTCCACAGCCCTACCCTCATACATCAGTAGATCTTCTATAATCACAACATGCCAAAAGAGACTGTTCAGATGCTCCCCATCTAAACAGTCTCTTGTTATACATATCTATTGAAAGATTGGTTCTTTCAATACCTTACCTAATTGGAATGCCTTTACCTTTCTCAAGAAGAACCCTACAACTATTTCTTTATTTCTTTATTTCTTTATTCCTTGTATCGACTAAACGGTAATACTTGTACTAGGGTTCCTTTCTCTAGTTCTCCACTATTACCTGGGATTTTAATCAAACCATTAGCTATAGATAAAGATTTTAAACCTCCCGATGTCATTCCTAAATTAGGATATGCCCAGTAAGAACCTGCTTCGTATCTAATCTGTCCTTGATAATAACGGTCAAGAGGATGTTTTCTATCTACAATTTCACCTAGGTGACATTCTATCCAGCTAGTCATGACTGTCCGTCCAGACAAGCTCTCTAATACAGGCAACACCAGTAAATAGAACTGATTCATTGCTGCCGTAGGATTGCCAGATAAACCCATGCACCATGTAGCATGACCTTGAGTCCTAATGATCCCACCAAAAGATGCAGCACCCGGACGCATATGCAATCGTCGATACAACGTGACCGCCCCTAATCGTTCATATAATTCTGGCATGGTATCATAGTTCCCTACCGATACACCACCAGTACTGATAATCATATCCACTGGACTCAATGTATCTAGCATATGTTGTACAGTCGCAATATTATCATCTACAGTACCTGGTGCATCTGACAAATGGGCTACTCCCACCACGTCAACACCTAATGTATGCAATGTTCCTTCTAATAAATATCGATTAGAGTTATAAATATGCCCTTCTCGAAGTGGCTCCGCTGGATCTTGCACTTCACGACCTGTAGTTAACACAATCACTCTCGGTTTGCGATATACAAGCACTTCACCATATCCCTGTCCTGCTAAGATACCTACTTGTTCTGCTCCCAATACAGTACCGGCAGATAATAATTCTTGACCAATTTGTATATCTTCCCCTTCGAGGATAATATGTTGCCCCACTTCGATTCGACTAGGCACTGTTACTTCTGTCTCATGAATCCAAGTTAACGCTTCTTTTACTACCACCGTATCTGCCGTGCTTGGCACCATGGCACCCGTCATAATATGAATCCCTTCACCAAGTGCTAGTTGCCCTTGAAAGACTTCCCCAGCACCAATGGTATCTACTATCCGATAGGTCCTTGTATCTGGCGTATATCGAATCGCAATGCCATCCATGGCAGATTTTCTAAAAGGAGGATAGTTCATCTTTGCTAAAGCCGTTGCACCCAGTACTCTGCCATAGGCCTGTCCAATCGATACAGATTCTACCTCTACCCTATACTCACTATCTATAAAAGGAGATTCCATTAGTTGCAAGCCTTCTTCTACACTTACTACTTGCATTATAACAACTCCTTCAATATCCAATCTGCTAATCGATCCATATCTTCATCGCTGAAACTAAATTGCTCGCAGATAG
>CALGLI010000180.1 GCA_937930265.1 uncultured Veillonella sp.
CAGTTAATTTGCGTTTCCACAATGTTTTGATAGCTGTACCGATGAATTTAATACCGTCGAACCAAGACCATGCTGCCGCAATAGGTGCTGGCAACACAATTTTTTTACCGATATACAATAATGTTTTATCGATCATTTCTTCTTTATAACGCTTGTTGACAAGGCGTGGTGAAAGTTCATGCAATGCTGGTGCATTGGCTAAATCCAAATCTTGTAATCCGAATAAAGCAGTTTTCACTGCACTTTCATCACCAGTATGTTGGATGATGACATCTCCAGAACGAGTGTAGAAGTTCACTTTGTTAATGGCTTCACAGGTCATCAATGTATCTTCAATATATTGAGCCTGTGCGTCATTAAACTTACGTCCCTCAATGCGTACATGAAGACGACGGGACAAGCGTTGCAACATTTTAAATTGCATCATGGATTATTTTCCTTCTGTTAACACTTCTTCGTCACGAGTTTCGTTGATTTCTTGTGCTTCAGCCAAGATGCTGTCTGTGGAAGCTTGTAATTTTTCAGTTGTTTTTAAGATGCTGTCTTTTGCACGAAGACCTGCTGCTACTACATTAGCATATACTTTGCGAGCATCTTTAGAAGTTAATACTTTTACACCTACTGTGCCTAAAGCTAAACCAGCTGCGAATACATTAGCATCTCTTAAAGTTTCTTTTTTTACGTTGAACATTGTTAGTTCCTTTCTGTGATCTCCGTCACATTAATACATGAAAATATAATACAATTAAAAATTATAAAGATAAGAGGGGCCCGTGTTATCGGAGTCCCTCTTACCAAACTTATGGTATCGAATTAGTTACTTTTCAGCTTGTTCTTCGTGACCACCACAGCCGCATCCTGATTCGGATTCAGAAGAGGAACCACATCCTCCGCCGCATCCGCCACCACAACCGCCTGCGCTTGTTGCACTTTTATACACTCGATATGCAACATAGAGAACAGCTAGTAAACCAATTGCGTATACAATAACACTATCCATAGTATACACTATCTCCTTCTCATTTTCAAGTACCTTTTGAAAATTATTTTGCGAATGCAACAAACTGTATAATATCAATGAATTTTGAAATAAAATTTTTCTCAATCTCAATTATATTGTTTGTTTACTATCAATATTGATTAACCTAAGCCTAAGGCACGACCAATATGAACTGCTACGTATGCACCTACCCAAGCTAGGATACTAGTGTAAGCAAATACGGCACCGAACCATTTCCAGGAGTCAGTTTCACGTTTTAATACCGCCATAGTCGCCAAGCATGGTAAATATAGCAAGGCGAATACCATCAAGCCTAAACCGATGGCTGGTGTGAAGTCTGGATCAGTAGACAAGAATTCTTCCAAGGATTTAGAATCTGCATCACTTGCTTCGATCGCGTAAATAGTACCTAATGTACTTACCATTACTTCTTTCGCTGCTACTGCGGCTATTACGGCAATGTTCACACGCCAGTTAAATCCAAGTGGTTCCATTATAGGTTGAATAAAACGTCCTAATTCAGCTGCATAGGATTGTTCAATTTTTTCTTTACCTTGTTGAAGATCTAATTCTTTGATTTCATCTTCTTCTGCTTTATGGTTTACATATAAAGTCCAAGCCACTGGATATAACTCGTCAGCTTTTAATTCTTCGAAGTATGCAGGTTCTTCTACAGCTTCTTCAGTTGCTTCTGCACCATCTTGAGTTGCTTCTTCTGCTGTAGCTTCTTCCTCTTCAGCTGGAGGGTCATCTTTATGCTCTTCGTCTAAAGCAAGCATTTGTTCATAAATAGCAGTGACTTTATCTTTATCGTCGTCATTTGCTAATTGTGCTTCATCAAGAATAGAATCAGCTTTTTGCTCATGCATAGCTGTTACTTCTGCTTTCGCTGCATCATAGTCTTGAGAGTATTCTACATCTTGTGGGAAGGATGTTAAGAACCAAATCAAGATGGATGCTGCCAAGATAAATGTACCCGCTTTTTTAAGGTACATCACAGAACGTTCCCACATATGAATGCCTACGGAACGAAGTGTTGGCATATGGTATGGAGGCATTTCCATTACGAATGGTTCAGCTTCACCTTTAAACACGTATGTACGAAGGACTTTTGCAGTTACAACGGCTACTATGATACCCAATGCATAGATACCCAATAAGATCGTTGGTGCATCTTCTGGAGGGAAGAATGCTGCTGCTAATAATGTATATACTGGCAAACGAGCACTACAACTCATGAATGGAGATACTAAGATCGTAATCATACGGTCTCTTGGGTTATCTAGGATACGAGCACCCATGATGGATGGTACGTTACAACCAAAGCCCAATAACATAGGGATGAAAGATTTACCATGCAAACCTACACCACGCATCACGCGGTCGATAACGAATGCCGCACGCGCCATGTAACCAGTATCTTCTAAGAAAGAAATACATACGAATAATAGAACGATGTGAGGGATAAAGCTAATAACAGCCCCTACACCACCGATGATACCGTCATTCAACAAGGATTTTAACAATCCATCTTCTAAATTAG
>CALGLI010000181.1 GCA_937930265.1 uncultured Veillonella sp.
TTTATGAAAATATTAATAAGTATATCGATCAAAAACTCTCTGAAAAAAATTCACAAAAAGATATTGTAAAAGAAAATGAAGAAGACAAGGATTGAGGGTATTATTGTAAATGAATTTTTTCTTTCCACGCCTGAATTTGTGCCATTTCTTCTGCCACGATTGTTTGTCCAATCTGCATTTGACGCGCTACGCACTCTGGTGCTGTACCGCTGTAGTTACTACGGCCCGCCACACAAGCTTCAATGGTGATGGCATCCAAGATATCCGCCTCAAAATGATGTGAAATAGCTTTGAAATCTTCTACTGAAAGATCCAACAGCACACATCCTTTTTCGATGCAATGTTGTACCGCTGCCCCTACGATGGCATGGGCTTCCCGGAACGGTACCCCTTTTTTCGCCAAGTAGTCCGCCATATCCGTAGCATTGGAGAAATCATCATCTAACACTGCTTTTGTATGGTCTCCGTTGACTTTCATATGCCGTAACATATCCGCCGTAATAGAGATGGCGAAATGCAAGGTATCGATAGTGTCGAACACGCCTTCTTTATCTTCTTGCATATCCTTGTTATACGTCATTGGTAGGCCTTTCATCGTAGTAAGAAGTCCCATCAAATGACCGTAAATACGACCTGTTTTACCACGTACGAGTTCGCATACATCTGGATTTTTCTTTTGTGGCATAATGCTAGATCCAGTGCAATGTGCATCGTCTAGTTCGATGAAACCAAATTCCGTGCTAGACCAAAGGATTAATTCTTCGCTTAAACGACTTAAATGCATCATCACTTTCGCCCCAAAGCTGAGGAACTCTAGTACATAATCACGATCGCTGACAGCATCCATGCTGTTTTCATAGATAGCATCGAAGTGCAATAATTCTTTCGTCATGTTTTGATCGATAGGATATGTCGTGCCCGCCAATGCCCCTGCCCCTAAGGGCATCACATTGGCATGTTTAAAGATTAACGGCAAATTATCGAAATCACGGCTTATCATGGAAAAGTACGCCATCATGTGGTGGCTAAATAACACCGGTTGCGCCCGTTGTAAATGGGTATAACCAGGGATAATCACATCTTTATACGCTTCTGCCACTTCTAAGAAAGCTTGTTGCAAGTTTACAAGCTCTTCCCCCATGTGCACTACGGCCTTGCGGATATACATATGCAAGTCCACCGCCACTTGGTCATTACGGCTCCGTCCTGTGTGAAGACGTCCGCCCGCCTCACCGATAGCATCGGTTAAACGTTTCTCGATGTTCATATGGATGTCTTCCAATGCCACGGAGAACTGAAAGTCTCCTGCATCAATTTGTTGTTCAATCACCTGTAAGCCTGCTACGATAGCATCCTTATCTTCTTTAGAAATGATGTGTTGCTCTGCTAACATTGTGGCATGAGCAATGCTACCTGCTATATCTTCTTTATACATACGGGAGTCAAAGGAAATAGAGGACGTAAAGTCCTCTACTGCCTTATCCGTCCCTTTGGTAAAGCGTCCGCCCCAAAGTTTCGCCATTATTTTAAACCTGCTTTCTCTTTCATTAATGCATTGATTGTTAAAGGCAATCCGAATAAGTTGATGAACCCTTCTGCATCGGCTTGGTTATATACATCATCTTCTTCAAATGTTACAAATTCTTGGTTGTACAAGGAATATGGAGATGTAGATCCTGCGCTCATAATGTTACCTTTGTACAATTTCAATGTCACTTGACCTGTTACTGTTTGTTGCGTGCTGTCAACGAAGGCTTGTAAAGCACTCATCAATGGAGCAAACCACATGCCGTCATACACAAGTTCTGCGTATTTATTAGCCACCAATTCTTTGTAATGGTATGTGGCTCTGTCTAGGCAAAGGTATTCCAATTCTCTGTGTGCATACATGATGATTGCTCCACCAGGATTTTCATAGACACCACGGGATTTCATGCCTACCAACCGGTTTTCAACGATATCTACAATACCGATACCATTCGCTGCGCCAATTTCATTTAAAGTTTGTAAGATCGTAAGCGGGGACATTGCTTGACCATTCACCGCTACTGGTACGCCTTCTTTGAAGTCGATGGCCACCATAGTTGGCACGTCTGGTGCTTCTTCTGGAGATTTGCTAACTAAATATACATCATTTTTAGGTGCGTTGTTTGGATCTTCTAAATCGCCACCTTCGTGGGATAAATGCCATACGTTTTGGTCCATAGAGTACGGATGTTTTTTAGTAGCCACTACTGGAATATCGTGTTTGGCTGCATATTCCATGCAATCTTCCCGAGATTTCAATTCCCATTCACGCCATGGGGCGATGATTTTTGTATTCGGTGAAAGTGCTTTGATGGTCAATTCAAAACGAACTTGGTCGTTCCCTTTACCTGTGGCACCATGAGCAATGGCATCAGCACCTTCTTGTTCTGCTATTTCTACTAATTTTTTAGCAATCAATGGTCTTGCAAAAGAAGTGCCTAATAAGTATTTACCTTCATATACTGCACCTGCTTTTACAACTGGCCAAATGTAGTCGGATACAAATTCTTCTTGCGCATCGATAATATATGCTTTTGTAGCACCAGATTTGATGGCTTTTTTCTCTACTGCATCATAATCTTCTGGTTGACCTAAGTTCACACATACAGCGATAACTTCTGCGCCATAGTTTTCTTTCAACCAAGGAATAATAACAGATGTGTCTAAACCGCCGGAGTAGGCTAATACCACTTTGTTAATGTTGCTCATAATTGACCTCTTTCTTTGTGTAAATGACTGCTATGCAGTATCTGTATCTATCTTATGAACGTATTATACAACTATATGCATAATAATGCAAGCATATTTTATAAAAATTCTTCATTTCCTATTGTTGATACCCCCTAGATGTGATATGATGAACTCATGAAAACACTTTTTAAACTCATCCTTGTGCTTACCATTGCTGCTGGTGGTTTATATTGGTTCGCTGGGTATACCCCAGAGGATGCAAAAACGACTACGCAACATGTAGCGCATACGATAAAAGAACAAACTATTGAACAAGGGGAAGATCAACTTTCCAGAATCGACCGCATCAAACGTCTCTTTCATTTTAAAGAAGCTGTAGAGGAGGCCATAGATAAACGGGTGGAGCATCGCGTTCGCAGCGAAGACATTAGCCCTATTGTGAAACAAGCCTTAGTGGCGACGGAAGATAAACGTTTTTATGAACATGGAGCGGTAGATTTCTTTAGCATTGGTCGCGCCTTATATACGAATACCATAGCCGGTCAAACCGTTGAGGGGGGCAGTACGATTACCCAACAGTTGGTAAAAAA
The DNA here is from genome assembly GCA_937930265.1 of uncultured Veillonella sp. GTDB lineage: Bacteria > Bacillota > Negativicutes > Veillonellales > Veillonellaceae > F0422. The sequence goes on from CALGLI010000181.1 coordinate 3,309, forward strand.
TCTATTCCTCTCTTCTAAACGGATTATGTCTCGCAAGGTGGAGGAAATGTTTCTTGCCTATTTAATGGAACATTATTACAGTAAAGATGAAATTATCACCATGTATCTAAACACCATTTATTATGGCACCGATTACTATGGTATTAAAGCCGCCTCTGAAGGGTACTTTAACACAGATCCGAAGGATTTGAACTTAAGCCAAGCCGCCGTACTTGCTGGCATTCCTCAAGCACCATCTTACTTTAACCCAGTGAGCAACATGAATGCGACGAAACAACGACAACGGACGGTGTTAACCTTAATGGCACAGCAAGGGATTATCTCCTATGCAGACATTGATAAAGCCTATTATAAGCGACTTGATGTGCCTAAAAAACATCAGGATCACTAAGCAAACTATCTAACACAAGTTACTCATGCTAGTATGTGGAGTCTTCATCCCAGCATTATTAACACCTATAAAAGAAACTACAATAAAATACGCCTCAAACAAAAATAGAGGAAAGTTGAACCCTTTAGTTTAACTTTCCTCTATTTCTTTTATAGGTATATTGTTATGACCTACAGCTATCAGTATAACTGTTATACTAGGCATACACACCTAACATCTACAGCCTGCTCCTGTACTGTGGTCCTATCTCCCCAGATTCCCTACTGGCACATAAATGCTACCGCTAGACATAGGTCCAATGGTACCTTGATCGTAAATCAACACAATATCGTGATTTTCACGAGCAAAGAAACTATTTGGCTTGCCTGGTGTCACATCTGGGTAGATTGCTTTCTTACCCTCTTTCGGTAATTGTTGTAAACCTGTTGCAATCGTTTCTCGTGAAAGTCCACCAAAGTCACTCAAGGACAACGTACGACCTGTGGTAGTATTAAAAGTAAATCCCTTTTCTACATTTACTCCATGCGACGCATTGTCCTCAATGGTATAGGAAGTAATAGTCACCGAGAAGATACCATTCCCATCTGCTTTCACATCATACGTCATATATAGATTCTGTTTCTCCCCATCCAGTGCTTTTTCATTCCCTTTGTGTGCTTGCTTACGAAGCTTTTCCACATAATCCGTAATCGTTTTGTTCATAGCTTTCGTTACATAAGGGCTCACGGACTGCACGCGGGGATAGGTAATGTCCATATGATTTTCTTTCACCATTTCTGGTGTTACAGTCACTTGCAATCGATCTGTGAAAGCCTTCGCAGCTGGTGCTACGATATGCTTCGTATCCTGTCTAGCTTTCATCATTTCCTCCCGAACAAGTCGGTTCGCCTCTGGTGATGCGGTTGCAGAAATTCGTTCCCCTACGGCTACAGGCATTTCTTTCACTACTGTCACATCCGCCGCATAGATCGCAATTGGCAAG
>CALGLI010000182.1 GCA_937930265.1 uncultured Veillonella sp.
CGATTTGTTCCTGTAAATTGACTGTTTCTTTACGTGCATTTTCAGTAACACCCGTTAAGAGCAAGCAAGTCATACCTAAGACCATCGCCAGCAATACAGTTAACAAACACTGACGCATATCTGGGGTCAAATCCCAAATGAACGATTGTGTTTTTACTTTCTTTCTTCTGACGGGCTCTACATAAGGTGCTGATTGCTCCCAGTACGCATCCTTTCGTACTAACATAAATATTCCTCCCAACTATAACTTCACGGCTACCCTTAACTTGGCACTACGGGACCGTGGATTCTCTTCTACTTCTTCTTTACTTGGCTCTACGGCCTTATTTTTTGCTTTTACAACGGGTACATGATGGCACACACATACCAGTAAATTCGGTGGACATGTACATCCCTGTGCTAACTCTTTAAAAGTTTGCTTTGTAATTCTATCCTCTAAGGAATGGAATGTAATCACTGCAACTCTTCCACCTGGTTGCAACATAGACACAGCATCCACAAATGCATCATGCAAAATTTGAAGTTCCTGATTCACTTCTATACGAAGTGCTTGGAAAGTTCGTTTAGCTGGATGAGGTCCATCTTGTCTAGCCTTTGCCGGAATGGCACGTTTAATGATATCCACCAACTGAAAGGTTGTCATTATAGGCGCTTTTTCTCTAGCTTCTAGGATGAATTGAACAATTCGTTTAGCCCATCGTTCTTCACCATAGTCCCAGATAATACGATATAAGTCTTCACTAGAATAGGTATTCACGATAGTTTCTGCCGTTAAAGCTCCTGTTTGATTCATACGCATATCCAACGGACCATCTTGCATATAGGAAAACCCTCGATCCGCTGTATCCAGTTGATGACTCGATACACCTAAGTCAAAAACGAATCCATCGACTTTAAAAATACCTGCCTCGTGTAATGCTTGTTTTAAGTTAGAAAAATTAGTTTGAATGACTTTCACCTGGCAAGTTAAATCAGATAATCGCTGAGATGCTGCCTCTAATGCCGCTACGTCTTGATCTAAACCAATCATCATACCTTCTGAAGATAATCGTTCACCGATAGCATGGGAATGTCCCCCACCACCTAATGTACAATCCACATAGGTTCCATTTGGTTTAATCGCCAATCCGTCTAGCGTTTCATTGAGTAATACACTCACATGATGAAAGTTCATAATTCCTCACTTAAAATCCAATATCATCCAAATCAAGTTCTTCTGCCATAGCCTCAATATTGCTGTAAATTTCGTTGTTATATGCTTCCCAACGAGTTTTACTCCAAATTTCGATGCGTTCACCATTACCAACCACAACTACATCTTTTTTCAGTTCACCATGGGCACGTAGATTACTAGGTATCAACACACGACCTTGTTTATCAAAGTCAAGATCAGCAGCACCACCTACAAAAAAACGTACTAGTCCACGTTGGTTGGCTTTATTCGAGCTTTGAGAACTTAATTTTTTTGCAATTTCATCAAATTTTTCTTGGGTATAAATAGCTAAGGTATTGTCAAAATATCGTGTCACAACACAAGTTTCTCCTAGTTGTTCACGCATTTTGGCAGGAATTATCATGCGCCCTTTACTATCGATTGTATGTGAAAATTCACCTTTAAACATAGCAAGGACACCTCCTTTTCTCTCACCTATTTGCCCTATTTACCACTATATGGTAAATTTTACCACAATCCCCCACTTTTCACAACAAATAAAACACTTAATTTATAGATAATTATACAAATTACCTATTACTAACCATTAATAACGAACATAATTTAATATA
>CALGLI010000183.1 GCA_937930265.1 uncultured Veillonella sp.
ACTAAACTCATCATTTCAGGGGCATAGCAATAAAACGCGGGAAATGATACTTTTCGATTATATTCTTTAATTCCAATTGGTAAATGAACGGTAAATTCGTTATTAAATCGCTCTTCGTATCTCGCGTTCCAATCTGTTTCCGATTTTCTATATAATTTATATAGAGATTCATATTTCATAAGGACCTCAATTTTATACGCTATATTGGTAGCATTCCGGTAAAAGTAGCTTATCTTTTTTATACTTTCAATAGAAATTTTCGTGCTTTTTGCAAATGAAATTTTCTTCAATGGAAAAAATCGCTATTTTTGCAAATGAAAGTAGCTACCTTTGTATTACATGGTACTATATTTTCCGACTTCCTACAAGAAACAATTATCCAAGCCATCCTTAGATTCCATCTATGGAATTACCCCATAGATACTTTATCTATGGGCTACCCCTCATAGTGGTCCCTACACAATTTGGCTAAGCCCTTGCAGATGTGGTAGTATACTAGTAATATATAACCGTTTATACTTACGTTATGTTATAGTTACACTATATGTATGTTATATTTATGAGGTACCACCATGGCATGGCTTGAAATTACACTCACTACGACACATGAGGCGTCTGAACTCATGACAGATACATTACTCGCACTCGGCGCTGAAGGCGTATACACAGAAGATCCTTATGAATTTGATCAATTAACCGATGATGGATTTGGCATTATCAAGCCGGATCGTGAGGAGCTCTACAATTCCTCTGATGTCATTGTGAAAGCCTATATAGACCCCGAGCTATATGGGATTGACGACTTAGAAACTCTCATCGAAAGTGAGATACAGCAATTACAAAGTACTTTCACTATGGAATTTGGTCCCATCGATTTGACCATCCAACTAGCGGACGAATCGGGTTGGGACAATTGGAAAACGCAATATCCACCCATCCCTATGACAGAACACCTAACCATCATCCCGGATTGGGCAGACTACACCCCTCGTGATGATGAACACATCATTCGTATCGAACCTGGCATTGCCTTTGGCACTGGGGACCACCCTACTACGCGCTTAGCCATCCAAGCGATGTCGCAATATCTCACACCTGACAGCACGGTCTTTGACGTAGGAACGGGGTCCGGCATTATTGCTTTATCTGCAGGCACTCTCGGCGCTCGTTCTGTGACAGCTTTCGACCTTGATGAAACAGCCACAGCCAATGCTCGTAACCATGTGGCAATGAATCAATTGGAATCTGTGGTGACAGTACAAACAAATAATTTATTAGAAGGTGTAACAGACACCGCTTCTCTCATCGTAGCGAATATTATTACACCTATCTTGTTGCGCTTACTAGACGATGCCTACCGTTGCCTAGAACCTAATGGAGTTTTCATCATGAGCGGTATCCAGGCAGGAGAGGAACAAGAACTCATCAGCGCCGCTACCACTATTGGTTTTATAAATATATCCACTACCTCTGAAACTGGTTGGGTCTGCATCATCTGTCATAAATAGTGATAAGTGCCATGTTTGCATAAAGAACTCTATAGTAGCAATACTAGTGTTGCTTATACACTAATGACTTTTTCAATCTACGCTAGTCCATCCTATGCACAAGATCATACTAGTACTGTAGTCATCTCATACAATAGCAAACTGTCAAGTTGTTATATCATGCATAAAAAGTAAATACCATCTAAAAACTAAATATGGAATAAAAAGCACGATTCTAAAATTTACGCATGCAAAAAACGCGATTTCGAGCACGATTTTAGTTTTCGTGCTTTTTCGCGTTTTTTAATATCGTTTATAGCATTTGTAAAAATTAGATTAAATTAGATTACCACCGTTTATCCACGGATTTTATACTGTACCGATCTGCCTTGTCCTACTTGTTCAATATACTTCTCTCCCAATAATTCACGAATATGCTTTAACACTTTTGATTTACTATACGTTGTAATTTCAACTAAAGTTTTAGTCGTAATATACCCTTTCGTAATCCAATCATATATCTCTAAAGCAGCATCGCTTACGCCTTCTAAAGACTGACGTAGCACTGGCAAAATTACCTCTATGGAATTAGCTGTAATCGTAAAGCTCGGCTTAGTTTTGCTTGTATGATAAGAACGAATAATCCTTTGCACACCCGTTCCATATCGTTCAATTAAATTTAACCTAAAAAATACATCCCCCACAATAGGATTTTTTAGTTCTGATATACTAGCCTCCAAATAGTCCTTTTCCGTCAATCCTGGTGGTAATGCACCTGGTGACACGATGCGAATATACTCATCATACATCGAAATTTGAATATGCCTCTGACTATCCCAATCACGATGTACCAATGCATTCGCTACAGCCTCACGAAAGGCAACCTTGGGAATCCGTTCAATACGCTTACGGTAAAAGCCTTGAATCTCTTCATACTCATAATATTGTTCAAATATCTTTAAGGCCTCTTGATGTTGCTTTAAAATAGATTCATGTTCATACTGGTATCGATTTAAAATGATGTTTTCACTTTCCCCGAACCTAGCTATATCAATCCCTGTAAATTGATTCGCATCGGCCAATAGCGCCCCTGCATTCGTAAATCCATCTTTTCGATTATACAAATCTAACGTAATTAATAAATCTTCTGAAAGTGTAGAAATATCCATTTCTTCTTGGCAGTATCTTTCAAGCGCAGAAAATTTCAAATCTTGTTTTTGACTAACTAGGGCATCAAAAGTAGTATTTGTCCCTTCCATACACAATCGTCTAAACGCAATTCGATCCACTGGAATTGTAGCACTATCATGCCTTCGGTATGCTTTCCCTTGATATACATACGGTGTATCTTCACCTTTATATACCGTAAGAATAATTACATTCGTATGTTCATCAATTTGTAATGTATACTCTGGTTGCGGATCAATAGAATCATTAATTGCATTTTCTATGTTTAAACAAACCTGCCTAGGATCTATTATACCTTTATATTCGCCTTCATCAGTGACACCGAACATAATTTGACCGGTCC
>CALGLI010000184.1 GCA_937930265.1 uncultured Veillonella sp.
CAAACTCAGCTACTGTTTCTGTTTCATAGGACATAGGATTCCTCCTGTGACTCTGTACTAGGAATGATATTTAATAGTATACACTATCTTAAAAAAAAAGTACATATCCATTTGACTTTCATAGAATATATCTATATAATTAAAAGACAATAATTACATATGGGGACGTAAAGGTTTCGACAGGTATGGATGTATCTTAGAAAGCGAGCTGGTGTCTCACTCGACCATAAATCAGTGAAACTTAAATTAAACGCAGAAGAAAATTTTGCATTAGCTGCATAAGCTACGTCACACCTTCTCTCGCCCGTGGAGAGGGATGTGGCGTCAAACTACGGGCTAGCTAGTTCTATTTGCTCAATTAGACCTAGTTAAATCTCATGAGCTAGGATAGCTTAGGTTGTTGGTGTCCAAACACTATCCGAAGTTTAAAACATCAACTGCGCTCGGAGAGGTCTAGGGGGCAACATGTTTGGACAGGGGTTCGACTCCCCTCGTCTCCACCACAGTACAATATAAAATAACCGCTTATTCATAAGTGTTCGTAAGTGTTCACGAATACGATGGATAAGCGGTTTTTTAGTGTTTTATACTATTTTTAATGTTCGTAAGTGTTCGTATAGTTTGGGTAATTTTGCCCATTTTTTGCCCATTCAAAATTCACAAAGTGCGTGACGGGGTTCGTTGTGAGAATACGTCTATATTAAGCCATTTCTAGTGAGAATGATTTGACTTCTATGCAATTTTTATTTAAAAATAGACAGATTTTGCATGGCAAGTCAGTATATAAGGCATATCCAATAATGGCTAAAAGTGATACCGCAATCATGAATAAACTTAGAACAAACTCCGTACTCCCAAGTTCATCTGCCATGTTTGTTGCATCCCATGTTTGCTACTTCGTTGTGCTTCAAGGTACAAGTGATGATCTCTCTTTGAACTCGTATAAGTCACGCCCACTCCATAGGTGAACCATCCTCCCTTATGTTGCTGGGTTTCTGTGCTTGCACCATTAAAATGATACATGCTTTCACCTAAGAACTCCCGTTCATACATGAATTTTACATAAGGATTCACACCGGTGCCATTGAAAGTATCCATCCCTGCTCTTACACCCATACGTCCTACTAGGCTATGCATTGCGTCCGCACGAATAGAAAGCCCATTAGATGTAGTGGTATCATACCCAGAAGTAAGACTATAGGTCAACTGCATTTCTGGTTCCACATACCACTGACGAGACTTCCTAGTATGACCGTAGAACCGTTTTCCGATTTCACCAGACAATAGATAGGATGTACTCCTTACATCCGTCGCCCGCACTCGCTCACTAGAATGGTTTAAAATATCGTATTGACCACGATAGCGAGCAGCCTTTCCTACTAGATCCACATATAGATTGGAATCTCTATGTATCCACGTGGAGTACAAGCTCAAATCATGCCCTTTTAATCCACTGAATCCACTATATCCTTGGAAAGAACCCACAGATTGTGACATGCCTAGTGCTACGCCTCTATATTGTAACCATGGACCGTCCATTGTTTTCCAATCATGACCGATTTGCAAGCCCCAATACTGATTAGTAAAGCCAGCATTATGACCAGACCCTAACGTCTTGTATTGCCCGCGCACATGTTTCGCCCACAAGTCATGAGAATTGGATGCATCCTTCGTCAAATGAAGTTCTCCTAATCGTTGCACCAAAGTGCTGGCACTTACCAAATTCATTTGATACATAGCATCTCCCATGGTCACGCCAGACTTCGCCCCTGGTGTTAAGGAGCCACCCCCATTATCTTTCGTTGGGTACAAGTACCAATTGTTCCGATTTGTATCACTAATGGATACCACTTCCGCATCGGTAGCACGTCCTAATGTGTACAAATAAGCACCGCGTTCCACAACAGCCTTATCATTCTGCGTACCTGTGGCATCTTTCGGAATACCTACACGTTCATTAGGATTTTTCAATTTGAAAGTAGCCTGTAAATCGGCTTCATTCCCTGTGCTATCTACTAATTTCAAATATTCATGCCCCGTAGATTTTGCATTGGCTGCATTTTCAAAGTTAATATAATGTAAACCTGAACTACTATGTTTGATAGAAATAGTATCTGTAGCACCAGTTTTCACATCACCTTGCATGTTGAAAATACCACCGTTACCTTTTAAATCATTGACGACTACCGAGGCAACTTGAGCTGCATCTAGGAAATCTATGGTAGCTCCAGAAGATATATCCAAGGTATCTAGGTTAGAATTACCAATATTGACCCATTGGCTTTGATTCGCCATCTTTACATTCACTATGCCCTTATTCGTAGGATTTACAGCACTCAAATTATCAGCCACACCCACCAAGAATGATTTATTTGTCATCAAATTGAGATCAACCACACCCTTGGCAGCAGCAAACACAGAACCACTGATTTTCACATCATCATCACCAGTGACTGTAATATGGGACCCATCACCAGTAGATAATAATGCTCCATTTCTGTAACTACCAGCAATGGTCAATTTTTTACGAAAGATAGCTTCATTTTTGGCATCGGTGACACCATCTTTTGTTCTAATCCACACCACCCGATTTTGAACACCAGGACCTGCCATAGTAATATTCACATCTCCGTTGAAAGTACTTCGAGTCGTGCTATTACTTGCATACACATCGTGATTAATGGCATTTGCAGTATTTGCTCCTCCAACAGTTAGATTTACAGCGCCATCATAGGTGGAACTAATCGTACTACCCGATCCATTGTTTTTATAGTACATACCATTAACATTTGCTCCCTGTACAGATACATTCACATCCTTATGATACACAGATGTAATTTCATTAGTAGGACCCGTACTTTCATAATATACGCCATTAGCTGTAGCCCCATTGGCAGACACCGTTATATCCTTGTTATAAGTAGAGGTAATCTTACTATCAC
>CALGLI010000185.1 GCA_937930265.1 uncultured Veillonella sp.
ATGCTCCTAATAAAGCAGAATTAGAATCTTTCATCGAAACATTGCGCAATCAAAGCGACATTGAACGTACGTCTACAGAAGCAGAAAAAGTAGGTATGTTCACAGGTTCTTATGCGACACATCCTATGACTGGTAAAGAAGTGCCAATTTGGATTGCTAACTATGTATTGGCAGATTATGGTACCGGTGCTGTTATGGGTGTTCCAGCTCATGATGAAAGAGACTATGCGTTTGCGAAAAAATATAATTTACCTGTAAATTGGGTCATCCAAAATACAGCTCAAGATTTAGACTTTACGGCTTTAGATACAGCATTTACAGAAGATGGTGTATTGGTGAACTCTGGTGACTTCAGTGGCAAAACTTCCGAAGAAGCACGCCAAGCATTAGGTGATTGTTTTACAGAACAAGGCACCGGTCGTAAAACAGTGAACTTCCGTCTTCGCGATTGGTTGATTTCTCGCCAACGCTATTGGGGTTGCCCAATTCCAGTTGTATACTGCGACAAGTGTGGAGAACAATTAGTGCCAGAGGATCAACTGCCTGTAAAACTTCCAGAAGATGTTTCTTTTGATGGTGGTGCAATTTCTCCATTAGCCACATCTGAAAACTTCCTAAACACAACATGCCCTTGCTGCGGTGGTCCTGCTCGACGTGAAATTGATACAATGGATACATTTATTGATTCCTCTTGGTATTTCTTACGCTATGCAGATGCTCGGAATGATCAAGAAGTGTTCAACAAAGAAATCGCAAAATATTGGATGAATGTAGACCAATACATTGGTGGTATTGAACATGCGATTTTGCACTTATTATATGCACGTTTCTTTGTAAAAGTGTTACATGATATTGGTTTAGTAGAAGTAAATGAGCCTTTCAAAGCCTTATTAACACAAGGCATGGTATTAAAAGAAGGTTCTAAAATGTCCAAATCTAAAGGCAATGTAGTATCTCCAGAAGAAATCATTGCTAAATACGGTGCCGATACAGCTCGTTTATTTATTTTATTCGCCGCACCAGTGGATCGTGATCTAGATTGGAGTGACCAAGGTGTAGAAGGTTCGTACCGTTTCTTAGGCCGTGTATGGCGTATTATCGACACGTATCAACAATTAGGTGCAGCAGGCCATCATGAAAGCTTATCGAAAGATGAAACTGCGTTGCGCCGTGAGTTACACCGTGCTATCAAAAAAGTTACTGAAGACTTAGATGGTAAATTCAACTTTAACACAGCTATCAGTACGGTTATGGAATTAGTAAATGCTATGTACCAATTCAAAGATAATCATGATACAGTACAAAGCGATTTAGCAAACGAATTAGTTGAAAAATTAACATTATTGCTAGCTCCATTCGTTCCTCATATTACAGAAGAAATTTGGCACGAATGTGGATTTGAAGGTTCCGTTCATGCTGCATCTTGGCCAGCATACGAAGAATCTGCCTTAGTAGTGGATGAAGTAGAAGTGGCTGTCCAAGTGAATGGTAAAGTCCGTGATAAATTGACAGTTTCTGTATCTGTATCGAAAGAAGAATTAGAAGAGTCAGCCAAAGCATTACCACGGGTACAAGAGTTTACAGAAGGTAAAACGATTGTAAAAGTCATTGTAGTGCCTAAAAAATTAATTAACATTGTAGTCAAATAAGTGAAGGTTCCCTATGGAAAAACGTAAGGACTATATTAGCTGGGATGAATACTTTATGGGCGTTGCCATGCTGGCAGGACAGCGCTCGAAAGATCCAAATACCCAAGTAGGAGCTTGTATTGTAAGTGATGATAATAAGATTTTATCCATCGGATACAATGGTATGCCCTTGGGCTGCGATGATGATGAGTTTTCGTGGAATCGGAATCGGGACGAAGATAATAAATACTTTTATATCGTTCATAGTGAATTGAATGCCATATTGAATTATCGTGGTGGTTCACTGGAGGGAAGTAAAATATATGTGACCTTATTCCCGTGTAATGAATGTGCCAAAGCGATCATTCAAAGTGGTATTAAAGAAGTTATTTATTGGCGTGATGATTACAAAGATACGCGAGAAGTGCAAGCATCGAAACGATTGTTTCAAACTGCAGGAGTTCGAATCACTGCT
>CALGLI010000186.1 GCA_937930265.1 uncultured Veillonella sp.
CTATGCAATTTGTTATGCAGATTACATAGGCATTTTTAGCTTGTCATCATCCTTCGACCGCCTTGATAGAAATGCTTTCACGGTACACTGAAACACGCAATCTATGATATAATAGAGGGAATGAAAGAATACCGTGTTACGCTAGTAAGGAGGGCCCATGAGACCATTTGTACATCTGCATAGTCATAGTGAATATAGCCTCATTGACGGCATTAGTCGATTGCCACAAATAGTGAGCCGTGCGAAAGAGCTCAATATGCCTGCCCTAGCATTAACGGACCATGGTAATATGTATGGAGCCATATATTTTTATAAAGAGGCCATGGCACAAGGTATCAAACCGATTTTGGGATGCGAAGTGTATGTCACCGAAGGCAGTCGGTTTGATCGTCCTGAAGGCAAGACTTATGAACGGTTAAAGCATTTAATTCTCTTAGCAGAAACTATGGAAGGGTACGAGAACATTGTCAAAATCGTATCTAAGTCTTCTACAGAAGGGTTCTATCGTAAACCACGTGCAGATAGAGATCTGTTAGCTAAGTATAATAAAGGAATCATTGCCTTAAGTGCCTGTATTGCTGGCGAGATTCCTCAGCTTATTTTACAAGACAACATTGAGGGTGCCCATCGTGCCTTGGAATGGTACCTAGAGACCTATGGAAAAGAGAACTTTTTCTTAGAAATTCAAAACCATGGAGATCCGAAGGAATTGCGCGTCCAAGATGTGCTAGTAGAAATGGCGGAGCAATATGGTGTAGGTTTAGTGTGTTCTAATGACTTTCACTATGTGTACGCCGATGATGCAGAAGCGCATGATATTAAGGTATGTATCGCTACAGGTGCAAGGCGGAATGATGTAGACCGCATGAAGTTTTTCAGTAATGAGTTTTACATGAAAAGCGGCGATGAAATGGAAGAACTCTTTGGTCATATTCCAGAAGCCTTGGATAATACATTGAAAATTGCGGAACGTTGCCATGTGGAGTTCAATTTTGATGCGCACCACTTGCCGAAATTTGATGTACCAAAAGGGGAAACGGCACATTCTTACTTGCGTAAAGTGTGTGAGTCCTATATCCCTCAATTTTATCCAGAGGTAACACCGGTATTACAAGAACGCTTAGACTATGAATTAGGCGTTATTAGTCGTATGGGCTTTGAAGATTACTTCCTCATCGTTTGGGACTATGTGAAATATGCTCGTGAACATGGGGTGCTAGTAGGCCCAGGTCGTGGTAGTGCGGCAGGTTCTGTAGTAGCCTATTTGTTAGGGATTACGGGACTAGATCCAATTAAATATGACTTGCTCTTTGAACGATTCTTAAACCCAGAGCGTGTAAGCATGCCCGATATCGATATCGACTTTTGCTATGAAACTCGCAATAAGGTCATCGAATACGTAACAGAAAAATATGGACAAGAGCGAGTGGCGCAAATTATTACCTTTGGTACCGAAGCGGCTCGTGCTGTCATTCGTGACGTAGGTCGTGTACTAGATATGCCGTTGCCAGAGGTGAATCGATTAGCGAAGATGATTCCCAACGAGCTAGGCATCACTTTGAAAAAAGCCTTAGAAGTAAAAGAACTCAAAGATTTGTATGATACAGACGAATCCGTAAAAGAATTATTTGATCTTTGCTTGCGTTTAGAAGGAATTGCGAGAAACTCTTCTACTCATGCAGCAGGGGTCGTGATTTCCGCAGCGCCTCTGGATGAATATGTACCAGTACAAAACTCCAATGAAGATGGATTTGTCACACAATATGATAAAGATAATATCGAAGAATTAGGCCTATTGAAGATGGACTTTTTGGGGCTTCGTACATTGACAGTGATGGGCGAGGCATTACGTCTAATTAAAGAAAATCATGGTGTCGAGTTAGACTTAGATGCCATTCCATTAGATGACAAGGCTTCTTGTGAAATCTTATGTAAAGGGGAAACAGCAGGGGTCTTCCAGTTAGAATCAGAAGGGATTACAAAACTGGTGATGGACTTAAAACCAGAACATTTTGAAGACTTAATTCCTTTAGTGGCCCTCTATCGTCCAGGACCGTTAGGATCTGGCATGGTAGAAGATTTCATCAAGCGTCGTCATAAAGAAAAAGAAGTAACCTACTTGCATCCTATCTTAGAACCGATTCTAGAGGACACCTTCGGGGTTATTCTATACCAAGAACAAGTTATGCAGATTGCCTCTGCTATGGGTGGATTCTCGCTAGGACAAGCGGATTTAATGCGCCGTGCTATGGGTAAGAAAAAGGAATCTGTACTGAAAGCACAACGAGATTCCTTTGTATCTGGTTCTGTAAACAATGGCATTGATGAGAAATTAGCTAACGAAGTATTTGATCTCTTGCTCTATTTTGCAGGCTATGGATTCAATAAATCTCATTCGGCGGCCTATGCCTACATTGCGTATCAAACGGCGTATTTGAAAGCCCACTATTTCCCAGAATTTATGGCAGCTACTATGACTAGCTTTATGGGTAACATGGATAAAATGACGAATTATATCAACGTATGTAAAGCGAAACAAGTGGCAGTATTAGGCCCAGATATCAATCATTCAGAGCGTATGTTTACCGTACAAGATGGACAGATTCGTTTCGGCTTAGGAGGTATTAAACATGTAGGCGATAATGCCATAGAAGAATTGCTAGCAGAACGCAAGGCACATGGACAATTTACATCCATTGTTGATTTTTGCGAACGTATCCCATACCGCGTAGTAAATAAACGTTTGTTGGAAAGTTTAATTCGATGTGGGGCTATGGATTCTTTCAAAGAAAACCGAAATCAACTGTTACAGATTTATGAACAAGCTCAGGGTATTGGGTCTAAAGGACAAAAAAATAGTGCCCTAGGAGCGGTGAGTCTTTTTGCTGAGGTAGAGGAAATGGAAACCATCCATGTTCCAGACTTGCCAGATCTGCCTAAAGAACTAAAGTTGAAAGATGAAAAAGAATATACAGGCTTTTATATTACGGGCCATCCGTTAGATGCGTATCGAGATGAATTGGAAGGATTATTTCAATTAGGACGGTTAGCAGAAAATCCAGAAGATTTCGATGGCAAAACAGTAACCATTGGTGGATTGATTACCGATAAGACAGATCGATTGACCAAGGCAAAACAGGAAAAAATGTGCACCCTAACCTTGGAAGATTTTACTGGTACCGTTCAGGTTGTGGTATTTCCACAAGCATACCAAAAAAGCCATATGTTATTGCAACGGGATGGTGTGGTAGCTATCGAGGTACGCATTGATGCGGATGAAAAAGGGGTGCAATGCATTGCTAGTTCCGTACAGTTATTGAAAGTAGAATATGATACAGTACGGCAGATTCGTATTCATATTGATACAGCTCATGATACACCGCAAGTGAGCCAACAATTACAAAAGCTGTTACAAGAATTACAAGGAGATACACCAGTTACTCTATTCTTGCAACGTCAAAAACGTAGCTTAGCGGTGAATCGTAGTTTTTATTTCACCCCATCGAAAGAGTCTATTGGGCGTGTGCAAGCCTTACTAGGGGCCAATGCAGTAGAGTTACTATAAGGAGATAGAAATGAATAAAAAGACAAAGATTGTTTGTACCATGGGACCCAGTACAGATAGTTTAGAAATGGTAGAATCCTTATTGCGAGCAGGTATGAACGTGGCACGTTTTAACTTCTCTCATGGGTCCCATGAAGAACAAGCAAAACGTATGGAGCTGGTTCGCTTAGCCTCTACTAGAACGGGGATTCCAGTGGCATTAATGCTAGATACAAAGGGACCAGAAATTCGTCTTGGTTTATTTAAAGAGGGCAAAGTGTGTCTAGAAGAAGGACAAGCTTTCACGTTGACGACAAGAGATGTGGAAGGTACGAAAGAGATTTGTTCTGTCAACTATGCAGGATTGCCAGAAGATGTGAAAGAGGCAAAACAAATCCTATTATCTGATGGATTAGTGACATTGCGTATCGATTCTATCGAGGGTACTGAGATTCATACCACTGTTATGAACACAGGTATGATGAGCAACCGGAAACGGGTGGCTGTACCAGGTGTATCCTTATCTTTGCCACCAGTGTCGGAACAAGATGAAAAAGATTTGCTATTTGGTTGTGATATGGGCGTAGACTATGTAGCGGCGTCTTTCATGCAACGTGCCAGCGATGTAGTGGCTATCCGCCGTATTTTGGAATCTAAAGGAGCAGATATTCGCATCATTTCTAAAATTGAAAATGAAGAAGGTCTTAATAATTTAGATGAGATTTTAGAAGTCTCTGATGGATTGATGGTAGCCCGTGGCGATTTGGGCGTAGAAATTCCAGCTGAAGAAGTACCAGTATTGCAAAAAGTGATGATTCAAAAATGTAATGCTGCGTCTAAGCCTGTTATTACAGCGACCCAAATGTTAGAGTCCATGGTAACAAATCCTAGACCTACTAGAGCAGAAGCGAGTGACGTAGCGAATGCCATATTAGATGGTACTGATGCGGTCATGTTATCTGGGGAAACTGCTGGTGGGGACTACCCATTGGAAGCGGTGACCACTATGGCTCGCATTGCAAAAGTAACAGAAACATCTGAGTTATATGTGAATGCTAACCATACGGTGCAATTAGAAGAAGCAAAAACCACAGATGCCATCTGTTCTGCTACCGTAGAAGTAGGTCGTTCATTAGGGGCTGGTGCCATCATTACATGCACTGAATCGGGTATTACGGCTATGAGTATTTCTCGCCATCGTCCGAATTGTCAAATCATTGCAGTGACACCACATGAGAGCGCATTGCGCCGTATGCAGTTATACTGGGGTGTAACAGCTATCCAAGGACCATCTCACTCCAATTCAGATGAAATGGTACACTGTGCTATGAGTGCCGCTTTAGGAGAAGGTTTGATTCAATCTGGTGATTTAGTAGTTGTCACAGCCGGTGTCCCATCAGGTTTATCTGGCACAACGAATATGATTCGTGTTCATGTCACAGGTAATGTATTGATTAAAGGTCGTGGAGTTGGTAAACTATCTGTAACAGGACCAATCCATCACGGTGACTCTACAGAGCCTATGACAGATGGTAGTATTTTAGTAGTTCGTGATTTAGAACCAGAATATATGGAACTAGCAAAACGAGCTGGCGCTATTATTACTGCAGAAGAAGGATATACATCGACAGCAGCAATTGCAGGGATTCAATTTGGTATTCCTGTCATTTTAGGGGCTCATA
>CALGLI010000187.1 GCA_937930265.1 uncultured Veillonella sp.
TCAAATACTGTTCACCAATATGCCTTAATTCTGCAATTTTAAAATCCTTCACAGCTCTTATATTGTCAAAATCAACATAATATTTATATCTATCTTCCGCATTTATTATACCATCAATATATTCTTCTTTTGTCATTATACTCTCCAATTATCAAATATTTTTAATATCCTTAAATAATCTTTTGATATTTTCAAAAACACCATTCATAACCACTTCAGGTTCAACTTTTTTAAAATCCGCAATCTTTTCTACAATATATTTTATATTTCTAGAATCATTCCTTCTTCCCCTCAAAGGTTCAGGCGATAAATAAGGTGAATCAGTTTCAACTAATATCCTATCAAGAGGAATCATATTCGCTACTACTTCAGCATTTTTTGAATTTTTAAAAGTAATCGGTCCACAAACAGAAATATAAAATCCAAGTTTCAAAGCTTCTTTAACTAATTCTTGATTAAGTGGACAACAATGAAACATACCAACTTTATTTACAGGATTTTCTTTTAAAATATTAATTGTATCCACAGTTGCCTCCCTTGTGTGGATAACTATTGGTAAATCATACTTATTTGCAAGCTCTATTTGTCTAATAAATGCATCTTTTTGCATATCCCTATCAACATCATAATGATAATCAAGACCTATCTCCCCAATTGCAACAATCTTTCCATTCTTCAAATTACTAACTAACAATTCTTCAATTTTTTCAATATCAGAAACATAATCTTCAGTAACATCATTCGGAGATATTCCAACTGTCGCATAAATAAAATCATATTTGTTTGATAAATCAACAGCAGAAACAGAACCACTTAAAGAATATCCAGCATTAATCATTCCAACAACACCAGAATCATGAACTTCTTTAATTAATATATCCCTATCAAAATCAAATTTTTCGTCATTATAATGACAATGAGCATCAAATAATTTCATTTTTCCTCCTATACCTTTGAATACATAATAACACTTGCAATTGCATATTCTTTAACATGAGATAAACTAAGATCAAATCTATAATTATCCGAGATTTCAGAATGATTATATAAAATAATAAGAGGTCTACCATTATCATCTTTTTCAACACAAATCTCATTCCAAGCAATAGAAAAATTACCATTAAGCTTTGAAGACAAAGCTTTAAAAACTGCTTCCTTAGCTGCAAAACGTGCAGCATAATTTTGAGCTTTATTAGCTTTGTCTTCACAATATTTAATCTCTGCGTTCGAATAAATTCTATGCAAAAATCTATCATTTTCAATTAAATTAGCAATTCTAGAAACCTCGATAATATCATTTCCAACAAAAATTTCCAAACTACTTCCTTCCTAATTTAATAATTATTATCAATAATACTATATAATATTTATTATAGTTAGTAGAACAATTCGGGAGGCTTTATGAAACAGGAGTCTAAACAAAAAAAGAACGTAGGTACATCAGTTATGGGGAATGATATTGAGACTACACAAAATACTATGCATGTATTGGATGAGAATAAGGTACTTAAAAAGAGTTATGAAGATGTAGTATATATTTCTCAACCCTTTGGGGCGACCTCATTGAACACTTTAGCGGCACGAGCTTTGTTATTTGGATTAAATCCAGTGCCTTTAAAAAAGGCTCGTGTCCTTGAGCTTGGATGTTCTTTTGGTGGGAACATTATTTCTCAAGCTTTATATTATCCTGAAGCGTCTTTTACGGGCATCGATTTATCATCTTCCCAGATTAAGATGGGAAACGAACTGATTACGTCGATGGGACTTACCAATATACATTTGATTGAGAAGGATATTCTAGATATTGATGAATCGTTCGGCACTTTTGACTATATTATTGTACATGGGATTTGGTCTTGGGTTCCAGATGTGGTAAAAGATAAAATTCTATCGATCTGTAATAAGAATTTATCCGATAACGGTGTAGCTTATGTATCGTATAATACCTATCCTGGATGGAAACGATTAGAACAGTATCGAGAAATCATGCAATATGCAGAGCAAAAAGAGTTAGAGATGCCGTTGATGGAACGAACTCTATATACGAAGAATATATTGAAGCTCGTAGCTGATACGATGGGGTTGGATAATCGGATAAGTCAAAAAGCGAGCTATAAAATTGATAACATCCAAAATGTGTTAAGCTCTAAAGATTATTATGTGGCTCATGAATATTTAGAGCCTTTTAATGATCCTGTATATATACATGAATTTATAAAACGTGCCAATGATCAAGGTTGTGTATATATTGGGGATGTATTTCTTTCACGATCTTTTATAAGTTGGCTACCAGAGGATATTCACGATAATATAGCTCAATTGGCAAATGATGATTATATTGCAAAAGAGCAATATTATGATTACATTTATGATACGCAGTTTAGAATGTCCCTATTAACGAAAGAGAAACATAGTAAAAAGATTGTTCGCAATGAACGAGTTAGTATAGATGTATTATCAAAATTATATTATTGCAGCGTTGTTAATACAGGTATTCCTTCCAATATGACGGATAGTATCCATATTGCTATTAAAGAGGTTATGGATTGGGGTGATATATTTACTGTTCAGGATATAGTAGATCATATACATAGAAAGCTACCTGGTTATACTATAGAAATGGACAAAGTTTATTCTCGTTTACTATATTTAATCATTGTAGATAATCTTGATATGTATGCCGAACCATATGAAAGAGTTGCTTTTGAAGATAATAAGGTGTATATACCTCAACGTTTTATAGATTTTATTTCTACTATAGTAGAAAAGGAAGGCAGCTCCTATATTGTTATAGGCGACATGTACAATAAAGTACAACAAGATATAGATAATGGATTTCTTTTTGTAATAAAGCAAATGGTGGAGCCTACAACAAGAGAAAAGATTCTTGCTATTATGGATGACAATATTACAGTTCAGCGTCATACGCGGGATAATATTGATTTTATTGTTCCTAATAAAGTGTACTTAGAGGAAATTTTACAACGTATAAGAAGGCTCGGGTTTTTACATAAAATAGAAGATTAGAGGTATATATGGCAATTAGTAAGGAAATACAGAAGTCTAGTGAAGTGAAATTTGATGGTAAATTGATTCAAGTTACCTATGATATTGCCGATGTAAATGGCAAAGATGCATGGCGTGAAGTGGTGCATCATCCTGGAGCTACCGCTATTGTGGCGGTAACAGAGGATAATAAGATCGTTATGGAACGTCAATTTAGATATGCTTTGCAGCAGCCATTACTGGAGGTACCTGCAGGAAAACTAGATCCAAATGAAGAACCCATTGTTTGTGCTAAACGGGAGCTTGCTGAGGAAACAGGCTATCGTGCAGCTCAATGGATCTCACTAGGGACTATTGCTACGAGTCCTGGTTTCTGTAATGAAGTATTACATTTATATCTTGCTAAGGAGCTTACCATGGGGGAAACTAATTGGGATCCTGATGAATATGTGGAGTTAGAATACTATACTTTACCGGAACTATTGGAGGCTATCAAGAATGAGACTATTAAGGATAGCAAATCTTTGGCGGCTCTTATGCTTGCTATGCCATACCTTAAGTCATAAATTATATAATTTACCACTTTTTACTTTATAGATCTTTACTAACTCATGTTTATGAGTTTAATTGTAATCTGATACAAAATATTTTCACATTATATGAGTAAATAATCTTATATAAGTTTAGGAGTACATATGTATAATCGAATTATTCAACTAGTAATGGATAGTGTCGGTATAGGGCATGCAGCCGATGCGATTAAATTCGGCGATGAAGGTTCGAATACATTAGGACATATCGAAGCTGTAGCAGGACCTATTCGCTGTCCAAATTTAAAATCCATAGGTTTAGCTAATATTGCCGATATTTCAACGTTTGATGAGCCTGTTATTGGTGCTTAGGTCGTATGGCGGAAATGAGTACCGGTAAAGATACGACAAGCGGACATTGGGAGATGATGGGGCATCCTGTAACGGTACCATTTCCGACATTTTATGAAGGATTTCCTAAGGAATTGATGGATACTTTCACTAAAGAAACTGGATATGATTACCTTGGTAATGAAGTAGCATCTGGTACAGAAATTATTGAACGCCTCGGAGAAGAACATATAAGAACAGGTAAGCCAATCGTTTATACATCGGCGGATTCGGTCTTTCAAATTGCTGCTCATGAGGATATCATTCCTTTAGAAGAGTTGTATCGCATGTGTCAAATTACACGGGATAAGGTATGTGTCGGTGATTATTATGTGGGACGCATCATAGCTCGCCCTTTTGTTGGTACACCAGGGCATTTTGTACGTACCTCAAATCGTCATGATTATAGTCGCATGCCTGAAAAGAAAATGGTACAACAAGAGTTACAAGGCTCAAAAATTTCGACCGTTGCGGTTGGCAAAATCGGTGATATTTATGCTCATGTCGGCTGGGATGCATCATATCCGACAAAGTCTAACGCGCATGGTATGAACGTAGTTCCTTATCTATTGGGCCAAAGCTTTGCACGGGGATTCATGATGGTCAACCTTGTTGAATTTGATAGTCTGTACGGTCATCGGCGTAATGTAGAAGGGTATAAGCGTGCTATTGAAGACTTTGATTACCAATTAGGTGGTTTGTTGGACTTGCTTAAAGATGACGATTTACTTCTCATCACCGCAGATCATGGGAATGATCCGACTTGGAAAGGTACAGATCATACGAGAGAAATGGTGCCTTTGCTAGCTTATAGTCCAAGTATGAGTCATTCAGTAGATTTGGGTGATAGACATAGTTTTGCGGACATAGGTGAAACAGTATTGCAAAATTTTAGATTACCACTATGGCATATTGGAAAATCATTTTTGGATGTTCTCAATTTGAAGTAATTTATTTGTGTAGAGTATAGGATAAAAGATGTTGATTTTAATGCTGATACAACTAGTAAATAACTAGCTGCATCGGCATTTTATCTTTTGGAGTAATTTTTAAAGGCCGGAGAAAATGTGTTGAAAAAAAACTAAAAGCTATACCTTATTATAGAGAATATCTAGTCTTATAGCTGTTATTTCTAATGATGTAACAAGATTTTCTAAAAATTTTAAAAAAAATATTGACACACACGGATGCGTGTATTATAATTACATCATCAGGTGAAAGAATTCACTAACCTGTAGAACAGAAAGACTTAGATTCTCACAGCAATTCTTTAACATTTTACAATTAAAAAGATGGGGAT
>CALGLI010000188.1 GCA_937930265.1 uncultured Veillonella sp.
ATACAGGAATCCTTACTGATCGGATGGCATCACTAAGCCCCTCTACAAGTGGCAATTCAGGTCCTATCACAACCAAATCAAACTTATATTCTAATAACCAAGCTAGTAAAGTGTCTCGGTTCATCCAATCTAGGTTGACTACAGTGGCTATGGAAGTCATACCCGTATTGCCTGGCACTACATATACATCTGTTACAGATGGGCTATGATGTAATTTCCAAGCTAATGCGTGTTCACGACCACCATTGCCAATAATACATACTTTCATAGATACCTCTCATATAGCCTATTTGATAATAGCATGCTTCTTAATAACAACACGAGATTCCACTATCTCTAAGGCATCCTCGCAAAATAAGCGCACCGCCTCTGGGTAGATGCGATGCTCTTCCTGTAAGATTCGTTTTACTAAGGTATCCTCCGTGTCATCTTCATAGACAGGCACCACCGCTTGCGCAATGATAGGGCCCGTATCCATGCCTTCATCCACAAAGTGAACGGTACATCCCGCGTATTTTACGCCTTTTAATAGGGCTTGTTTCTGTGCCTGCAATCCTACAAACGCTGGCAATAAGGAGGGATGAATATTCAAGATATTTCCTCTGTAGGCTTGCACAAATGTAGGCGGTAATACACGCATATACCCTGCTAGCAACACGCCATCAACGGTATATGTCGCTAGTACATCGAGCATAGCTTGTGACCAATCTTCTTTTTGAGCATACATAGTTGGTTCTATTACATAAACGGGAATCTGCCAAGCACGTCCCTTATCTACAATGCCCACATTGGGTCTATCACTCATGATAAGAACGATTTCACCATCTATATGCCCGTCTTCTATGGTCTTATAGATGGCTTCCCCATTGGAGCCTCTTCCACTACCAAATAGAGCCAATCGTTTAGCCATGGAAAGCCTCACCGAGAATCGTCACGTCTCCTTGCCCTTCTGTAACAAGTCCAATGGAGTACACTACTTCTCCCTGTTCTTGCAACACTTCTACCACTCGTTCTACTAATTCTGGTTTCACCACTAGCACCATGCCTATACCCATATTGAAAGTATGATACATTTCTCTCGTTTCCACATGTCCCCATTCTTGTAATAGTTTAAAAATAGGTGGTACTGGCCAAGCATCGCTATGAATCGTAACAGATAATCCTTTAGGTAAGATACGAGGAATATTATCGTAGAAAGATCCTCCTGTTATATGAGCCATCCCCTTCACCAGCCGTTCTTTCAATAGTGGTAAAATGGGTTTTACATACAATTTTGTTGGTGTTAATACTTCTTCTCCAATGGTATGACCTAACTCGTCTACATAGGTATCCAATGGCATTTGTTGTTTATCTAAGATGATATGGCGTACTAAGGAGAATCCATTGGAGTGTAATCCTGATGAAGGTAAACCTAGCACCATATCTCCTACCTCAATAGAGGTGCCCGTAATGATTTTGTCTTTATCTACAATCCCTACAGCAAATCCGGCTAAATCATAATTGCCATCACCGTAGAAACTAGACATTTCCGATGTTTCTCCACCGATTAAGGCACATCCACATGTTTCACAAGCTTCGCCGATACCATCGATGATACTTTCAATATGGTCATGTTCCAATTTCCCCACTGCAATGTAGTCTAGGAAAAATAAAGGAGTTGCCCCCTGTGCTACCACATCATTCACACTCATGGCCACACAATCTTGACCAATCTGACGATGCTCATTCATGAGGACCGCAAAGCGAATTTTCGTACCCACCCCATCTGTACTCGATACAAGAATGGGTTCTTTCATGGTATGCTGTGCCAAAGAATAGAGTCCACTAAAACCTCCTAAGGATCCTAGTACACCCGGAGTATAGGTGCGCTCCACACGGTGTTTAATCTTTTGAATAAGCTGATTCCCCGCTTCCACATCCACACCAGCATCTAAATAAGTAACAGGTGTATTATCAACAGACATAAGTACCTCCCTTGGTATACTCATCCCCTACAGGACTTGGATACTCTCCAGTAAAACAAGCCACACACAAATGCGGTACTTCTAATTGTTTCATAGACTGCACCAATCCATCATGAGACAAATAATATAAACGATCAACGCCAATGTATTGACGGATTTCTTCTATGGAATATCGATGAGCTAGCAACTCTTCTGCATCAGATGTATCGATACCAAAATAGCAAGGATATCGGACAGGTTCAGAGGCTAAACATAAATAAATTTCTTTCGCTCCCGCTTGTCGTAACATGGAAACGATATATCGACTCGTGGTGCCTCGTACAATGGAATCATCGATGAGAACAATGCGCTTTCCTTGTACCACCTCAGGAACAATACTAAACTTATTACACACCGCTTCTTCTCGACTAATTTGGTTAGGTTCTATGAAAGTCCGCAATACCTTCGGATTCCGCACTAATCCTTCCCTATAGGGTATACCAGACTCTTCTGCATATCCCTGAGCAGCCAAAGTCCCTGAACTAGGTATGGGTATAACAATATCCGCTTCATACTGTGTTTCCTTTGCTAATTGACGTCCCATAGCTACCCTTGCTTCTGATACACCTTGCCCATCAATAACACTGGTAGGATGTGCAAAATAAATATATTCAAAGACACATGTATGTTGTTCCACTACCGCCTGTTGTTCTACGCCTGCACTTCCTACATGTACTTGTTTTATTTTTTCTTTATTTTCTAATTCCTCAGCCACACCTCGAGAAATAGTTCTACTCTGTATACCACCCTCAGTATTTCGGTAGTCCGAGACTTCATATCTTATAGTGGAGTGATACGGTACACTGCGGAAATCTGTTCCATCAATAAGAATTATTTCCCCAGGCCTTACATCACGAATGAAAGTCCCCTCTATAGCGTCTATAGCACAACTTTCAGAGGCAAGTACATACCCATGTGCCGTACATCCTACACAAAGAGGGCGATACCCATGAGAGTCTCGCACACCGATGAGCATCGGATCCGTAGCAATTGCCAAGGAAAAGGCACCTTCCAATTGTTCACAAACTTGCTGAACTGCACCTAAGATGGTCGATGCATTGGATTGGTTAAGCAAATGGACGATGACTTCAGAATCCATTGTGGTCGTAAACACACAGCCTTGGGCTTCCAATTCACGACGTAACACTTGGGCATTCGTCAAATTCCCATTATGTGCCACTGCAAATACACCCCACTGCGACTCCCCTACAATGGGTTGTACATCACAAGGATTCTCTATACCTGTGGTGGAATACCGCACATGTCCAATTCCTATATGACCTTCTAAGCTAGAAACATCCTGTAAGACCTCTTTCACGATCCCCAGTCCTTTCACCACATCTATCTGTGAATCATGAACCACAGCGATGCCAGCTCCCTCTTGACCTCGGTGCTGTAACGCCACAAGCCCTTTATATATAGTTGTCCCCATGGTAGAGGACTTGTCATAGACTCCAAAGACTCCGCATTCCTCATGCCATGTATCTAATACACCATCATATTTCATTATG
>CALGLI010000189.1 GCA_937930265.1 uncultured Veillonella sp.
CCTCTACAACAGTAGATTCCACACCAATCGTACAGATTCCAGCATCCACAATATAAGGAATACGTCCATTCATATCATCATAAACGGATTGTGCTGTAGTCGGGCTTGGACGGCCTGAAATATTGGCACTAGGCGCTGCGATAGGCACACCGGCCAATTCTAATATATTACGGCATACATCGTGATCTGGGCAACGTAATGCCACCCGATCTAAACCACCAGTTGCACGGTCAGGAACGAGATCAGATTTAGGTAATGTGATTGTTAAAGGGCCTGGCCAGAAAGCCTTAAGCAACGTCTTTGCTGTTTCAGGTATTTCTTTCACAAGCGGTTTAATACTTTCCGCATTTGGTACATGTAATATTAACGGATTATCTGATGGACGACCTTTAGCAGCATAAATTTTATCCATTGCGTCAGTATCGAGGCCATTAGCACCAAGGCCATATACGGTTTCCGTAGGAATTGCTACAACGTCACCATGACGCAATGCATGTGCAACTAATTGAAGATTATCTCTTATAAGTTCGGTAATGATTTTAGTCTCCACATTCTCACCCCTTCACGCGAGCCGTCACAACCCGATTAATGCCCGCTAAATCAGCTGCAAAGGATATATCTATATAGGAACCAACAGCCTCCAGCAAAGATTTCACAGCTTCAGCTTGATCATATCCTACCTCAAAAGCTACAAGGCCATGAGGTTTAAGATATTTAACACACTCCATAGCTAACTGTCGATAGAAATCAAGGCCATCTTCACCACCAAATAATGCAATATGGGGCTCATTAAGTACGTCAGGAGACAAGATTTTCTTATCTTCTAATCGAATATAAGGCGGGTTGGATACAATCACATCAAATAGTTCACTTTTATTTTCTAAATAGGCAAACATATCTGATTCGTGAAATTCGCTACGATTTTCCACATTAAATGCTTCCTGATTCTGCATAGCCACTGCAAGAGCATCACCAGAAATATCAAGGCCCATCCCCGTCGCTGTAGGCAAATAATGTAAGAGGCTTAGTAGAATAGTACCAGGGCCCGTACACATATCAAGAATGCGAATAGAGTCTTGTTGATGATACTTACTTAATACATATTCTACTAATGTTTCTGTATCGGGACGAGGAATGAGGACCTTA
>CALGLI010000190.1 GCA_937930265.1 uncultured Veillonella sp.
CTTTGTAACCAGCATGAATCCCTGACCAATCACTAGGGTCAATATATCCAGAACAAATATTATAGCCCCGTTTAATATATATGCCAAACACACCAAATGGAGATAACTCTGTGTCCATATCAAAGGCAATGGTTAAATTTGGTTCATTTACAATTTCATACATTCTAGGTCACGCTCCACAAACAACATTTTTTGTTTATTATAGCACTGCATTTGTGAATAAAATAGAAATTTTTGTCGATTTATAGCGTCTTCTTAAAGAATATCGTCGTATGTACCTTCCCAGGCAGTTGTACTCGTTTATATTCCTTAAAGCCAAAGTTTTCATACATTTTCGCAAGCCACGGGTGTTCTGCAGCGGTACCAAGTGTTACAGCAGGAGTTTTATATACGTTGCGGAGTAGGTCTTCTGCTTCGGCGAGGACTTCACGAGCATAGCCCTTTCCCTTATGTTCAGGAGCCGTTACAAAGTGTGCAATGTGCGGGTATACATCTGGTGTAGCCTTTGGAATCCAAGGCATGCGGAAGGAGATAGAGCATACCAAGGAACCATCTACGTAGAGGCCATACACAGGATATTTTAAAATCCATGCACGAGACTCTTCTTGGCTAAAATTGATGGCATCAAAGGATATAGGATAGTTCTTATTCTCTGCGTAGCCTGCAATCAACACCTCATGATACTCAGCCGCATCATCTACAGTTAATTGTCTAAATTCTTTCATTATATACCTCGTTTAAAGTGCTGCGCTATCGAGAGGCAATTCAGTATCGAGTGTAAGGTAGCGGCTCAAGAATTTACGTGTTCGTTCTTCTTTAGGATGTTCAAGGACAATTTTCGGATCCCCTTGTTCTACGATGACGCCGCCTTCCATGAATACCACTTGGTCCGCTACTTCTTTAGCAAAGCCAATTTCGTGCGTTACGATAATCATGGTTACTTCTAACTCTTTAGCAATCTTGCGAATAACAGCCAATACTTCCCCTACTAGCTCTGGATCAAGGGCTGATGTAGGTTCGTCAAAGAGGATCACCTCTGGGTCCATCGCAAGGGCACGAGCGATGCCGATACGTTGTTGTTGACCACCGGAAAGTT
>CALGLI010000191.1 GCA_937930265.1 uncultured Veillonella sp.
AATGCCATCCTCATGATTAAAACCTATGTTGGGGAAATGATCATGGAAAGAAGTTATGATCGGGTAAGTCGTGAATTTTTGGCAGCTGGGTTATTTGAAGTGAAAACGTTCGCCATTTTCCGACCTATTGTGGACGGTCTATTCTTTGTCGCTTTAATCGCTATCTTTACGGTGACAGGGTATTTCGACTCCATTACAGAAGCAGGCACAGTGTTCGCTTTTTTACAATATATCAATCGTATCTTTGAACCTATCAAGGAAATTGCTGAAAAATATGGTAATTTACAATCCGCCTTGGCAGGAGCAGAACGTATACTTCCTATGTTACAATCTGAAAGTGGAAAAGTAGAAGCAGATGTTGTCATCCCAGATGCCTTTGCTACGATTACATCCATCGAGTTTGACCATGTATATTTTTCTTATGACGGGGTTGATAATTATGTATTAAAAGATATTACAT
This sequence comes from uncultured Veillonella sp., assembly GCA_937930265.1. Lineage (GTDB taxonomy): Bacteria > Bacillota > Negativicutes > Veillonellales > Veillonellaceae > F0422. The sequence continues at coordinate 461 of CALGLI010000191.1, forward strand.
GGCACATAGAAGAAGGGGACTTCCTAGGCATTGCTGGACCATCTGGTGGTGGCAAATCGACGATGATGCAATTATTACTAGGCTTTGAAACACCTACAAAAGGAACGATTCGCATCAATGGCGTCAGTGTACAAGACATAGATCCTAGAATCATTCGACAATCCTTGGGGTATGTATTCCAAGATTCTCATTTATTTAAAGGATCTATTGAAGATAATATCTCCTTATTCGATCCATCTATATCTTCAGACATGGTAGAAATGGCAGCTAAGAAAGCTCATTTACATCGTTCTGTGCAGCGTCTAGAAGAGGGATATAAAACACCAGTGGGCTATTTAGGATCCTTATTGTCACAAGGTCAACGTCAATTGTTGTCATTGGCTAGGACATTGGTGCAAAATAAATCGGTCCTTGTATTCGATGAGGCCACGTCCAATATCGATAGTCATACAGAGGAATTATTACAACAATCCATTGAATGGTTGTTAAATAGATAAGACATCAAAAAGTGCGGTGATTTTTAACCGCACTTTAAAGGAGAAAAAATGATTACTGTATTCGGACTTAAATCCAAACTCGCACCACGTCGTGAACAACTGGCAGAAGTAATTTATAACAGCCTCTACCTTGGATTAGATATTCCAAAAGGCAAACATGCGATTCGCTTTTTGTGTTTAGAAAATGAAGATTTTTACTACCCTTTTGATCGTAGCGATGATTACACGGTCATCGAAATTAACCTGATGGCTGGTCGTATGGAAGGTACGAAAAAACGCTTGATAAAAATGCTGTTTAGCGAATTAGAGTACAAACTCGGCATCCGTGCTCACGATGTGGAAATTACGATTAAAGAACAACCTGCGCATTGCTGGGGTTTCCGCGGAATGACAGGCGATGAG
>CALGLI010000192.1 GCA_937930265.1 uncultured Veillonella sp.
ATAGATACCATGCGCCACATTACCTTGGGCAGACACAGTTACCTTACCAGCATGAGTAAACGAAGTATTGTTCGTAGCCGTATTATGCACTGTGGAAACCCCATAGGCAGTGCCATTACTTTGTGATTGAATGTCCAGTGTGCTATCCGCATCTGTCACAAGATTCGTGCCAGCCCCAGTATTGGATTTATTTTTCTCTATACGAATGCCATAGGCAGTAGTTGTTGCAGTCGTATTGATAGCAGAGTTTCCACTGAATCGTAGGGTATTATCACCTGTCGACTTGGAATCTGCATTGCTTAACACATTGATACCATAGGCAAACTTAGCCGTAGTATCAATCGTTGTGGTATCTATGTTAATGGTATTCTTTCCCTTATTTTCATGGACAACATCAATCCCCCTTGCCACATAGGCCGAAGATGTATTGACCCTGCTATCTTTCAAGGTAATGGTTGTATCACCCTTATCCGAAGTAGTACGCACTCCATAGGTCCAAGCCTGCCCACTTTCAGGTGAGGGCGAGCTAGTAATTACATTCGTGCTATGCAAGGTAACCGTATTGTTAGCATCCCCGCTAGCACTAACATCAATACCATATACCCATTTTTTACCTGTAGTAGTAATCGTATTGTTCGTCCCTGTGAAAGCCACCCGATTCTCACCTTTAGTCTCTCCATTAACATAGAGTCCCCATACAGAGCCACTATCAGCAGTAGTAGTCAAATTGGTGGTTCCTTTCAAATTCATTTCACTAAAACCAGTATCTTTAGTATTGCTGGATACATTCAGAGTAACAACGCCATCAGATGTAGTATGGTTCGTTATGGTTGAACTAAGTCCTTGATTGGCATCGAAATGCATGCCCCCATGTTCATTCCTGATACTCAAAAACCGAAGTGCTGCAATATTCGAGTTCGTCATGGTACTCGTTACATTACTATTGAATGTAGCCGTCGAGCCGCCCTTAGTAAAATCTGTAATCGAATTAGCTTCTGATACCCTGTGAAAGCGATTTTCTCCATTATTTTCGAATCGCAAGTGGGTGATTCCCACACCATCTTTGTGGTTCGTTGATGCCATAGTCAACGTATCATCAAAACGAATATGACTTTCACCACCTCGATTCGTTTGAGCAAACACACCATTAATACGATTGGAAGGACTCCCCGCATTGTCTTCTGCATTAGTTCCCCCCATACCTGCTGTATTACTTTTAATAGTCATATCCACAGCTTTCTTGAAATGCGCAGAAGCAACTGGTTTCGTCACATCCCCAGAAGAGTTCCCTTGTCCAGTCACATCCAAAACACTAAAGATTGGGTAGTAGGGCATCATATAGTTCACATGGGTGGTGATATCAAAATGAGCCTTCGTATCAAAGGTCACATTTGTTTCCGACCGTTCCACAGCAGAACTGTTTGAATTATATATCTCTACTCCATTCTGATGCGAAATAGTACTTCCATCATCTACATGGATGAGGTGTAATGTACCAGGTGATACAATGGTTGCCTCTGTAATAGGTTTCGTTCTCGCATCACCAGGAGCCGTCATATTATGAGCATGGATAATATCTGTAATCGTACTACCCCCAGGAGTAGCCTGGCTCGCCTTTGTACCTAGAACATCACCATCCTGATACCTCAGTTCATAGCGACGAGTGGTGGCAGTATCTTCTACTACAGTACCAGACGTAATATCCACACTATTCCAATGATTGACTGTATTCGTCGTCGCATCATACCCTTGCACTTGCACCAACACCGGTAAGGCTAGGGACATTAACACTAATTCACGTAATTTCATTCATTTCCTCCCGATTCTATCCATACCATACATCCTAACTCCAAGAAGATGATTCATCTCTGTTACTATCATTTTACAAGTATCGTTCTTATCTGGCAAGTAGACTATATACCAGTTCTTCCCTACGTGTCCTATCTATACACATACATCTATGGTACGTCACCTATACAACAGTAACCCCTTATGAGCACCCTCTGGCTAACATACCCAATAGCACGAAAATAGCACTAGCTAAACTCATCGCTAGTGCTATCTTTTACTGTCCATAGATGGCTATGTAATTTTCTAAACTCTGTTTCATGACATAGTACACATCATATACATAGGACTCTGTTTCATATAAACACAACCCTATGCTGAACGATTCATTCCGAGAATATCTACATCAATGTGTTAGAATGTATGACGCAATCCTAAATTCACTTGCCAAGATTGTTTTACCTTATGGCGTGTACTGTTTTGTGTTTCCAAGTAGAATTGTTCTGTTCTATCCTTACTTAAATAGGTGAACCCAAATCCATAGGTAAACCAACTATCTCGTTTTGATGGTTTTTCCACAGCTACTTCATTGAAAGTATGTGTAGTATCGCCTAACAGTTCACGTTCATACATGACTTTCACATACGGGTTCGCACGTTCTGTTTTGATATGGTCCACGCCGGCACGGAATCCAAGACGTAGGATTAAACTTCTAAAATCGTCGGTCACAGAAGTCATGCCATTTTTCATATACATTGGATAGCCACCTGTAAAATGATAGGATAATTGTGCTTCTGGTTCAATGTAATATTTCCGTGTTTCTGTTTGTTTACCATATATACGTTGACCCATTTCAGCAGATAACAAATAGGAAGTCGTTTGCATAGTGTTCGATGAAATATCAGAACCGCTCTTACTGAACATATTGAACCCACCACGATAGGTAGCGATACGACCCACTACATCCACATACTTATTATTTTCCTTATTAAGCCAAGTGGAGTACATCCCTATTTCATGTTGTACTAATTTTAAAGAACCCATCAGTTCATCCATGGATCCATAGGAATGCATCATGCCAATTTCAATGCCATGGTAACTATTCCAGCGTCCTTTTTCCCGTTTCCAATCGTAACCACCTTGCATACCATAATACCGGTTTTCATAGCGACCACGTTTTGATGTGGCATCTCCACGGTATTTACCTTCTATATGTTTCACCCAGAAATTATTGGAAGTTTTCAATTCTTTTTCCAAGTGAATTTCTCCCAATCGTTGTACTAAGGTTCCCATCGTTGTCAAATTGGCTTGGTACATCATATTGTGTAACACATCTACTGCTTGTCCAGCCGAACTTAATCGACCAGTTGGATTCAAATAGAAGTTATGCCCAGGGTCAATCTTAACAATTTTAGAACCTGCTGGATCCGTTAAGACATATTCGTAAGCCCCTTGGTCCGTCGTACCATGTTTTAGGGTGAAATCACCTTTGATGTCATCCTTATTACCCGTCTTATATTCTACTAATAATAAGCTTTCTTTTCCTTTTGTTTTAGCAGAACCATTATCTTCATAAGTAATTTTATGATGCCCTTCGCTAGATTTACGAATAATTAGTCTATCCGCCTTATTATCCACAATATCACCATACATATGGAAGGTACCATTGCCTTTTAACGTTCCCGTAGAGATATTAATGAATCGCTTATTTGATCCAAAAGTAATTTGTGCCTCATTGTTGATGGCTAAATCATTGATTTTTGATGTATTCGTAGCGTTCCAACGGGCTCCATTACTCATATTCAAGGTCA
>CALGLI010000193.1 GCA_937930265.1 uncultured Veillonella sp.
GCTGTACTTGCCACAGTTTTCTTCCCGTAAGTTACAACCATTTACGCCTGTGAAAGTGACGTATACGGAATATCCAGGGCCGAACCGTCAACGAAAAATATCCATTCAATCTGTAGAAGTGTTGCCGGAGGAAACCGTGCAGGATAGAAAAGCTATTGTACGTGGTCATATAACACTAGAGAATGGCTATCGTGGCATCCTGAAAAGTTCTGACTATACCCGTTTGGATGAAGGAACCAAGGAGGAAGAAGACATTCTTATTGATCATCGTTTGGTAGATGACCATGGATTATCCTCTGGTGTTATAGTCGAAGGTATTGCTTTAAAGGTATATGATCGTTCGGGAAGTCATGCACGTTGGCGATTAATGGATATTACAGATCTTAGATACGATACAGAATCCTAAGATAAACCCTTGACAATAGGGCACTTATGCCGTATACTAATTGAGTATTAACAAGTAGAAACCATCCGTTTCTCACCTAATGTCATGAAATGTTGGGTACAGATAGTTATTAACTATGCTCGGATGGTCTTGTGCCATCCGATTTTTTTTATCCCTTTGGAGGTGACTAGTATTAGCAAAGATACACCGCGTATTAATGAAGAGATTCGTGCTCGTGAAGTTCGTGTCGTAAGTGCAGATAATGATCAGTTAGGTATTATGTCTGTTCGTGATGCTTTAGCTATGGCAGAAGAACAACATTTAGATCTAGTAGAAGTAGCGCCTAATGGTAAACCACCAGTTTGTCGTATTATGAACTATGGTAAATACCGTTATGAGCAACAAAAACGCGAAAAAGAAGCAAAGAAGAAGCAAAAAACTTTCACATTGAAAGAAGTTAAGCTTCGTCCTCACATCGAAGATCATGATTTTTATGTAAAACTTAAAAATGCAACTAAATTCTTAGGTGATGGTAATAAAGTTAAGGTAACGATCATGTTCCGCGGTCGTGAATTAAGCCACCCAGAATTGGGGCTTAATGTGCTGACTCGTTTTGCTGGTGAATTAACTGACCAAGCGGTTGTTGAAAAAGAAGCGAAACTAGAAGGCCGAAACATGACAATGATTTTAGCTAAAAAAGGTAATTAGGAGGAAGAATAATGCCAAAGATTAAAACTCGTCGCGCAGCGGCTAAACGTTTCCAAGTAACAGGTAGTGGTGAATTCAAACGTGCAAAAGCTTTCAAAAGCCATATTTTAGAGAAAAAATCTCCAGCACGTAAACGTAATCTTCGCAAAGCAACATTGGTTAGCAAATCTGACTACAAACGCGTAGTAAAATGCTTACCATACGCATAAGATGCAAATATTTTAGTAACATATAACGATATTGGAGGAATACAATAATGGCAAGAGTAAAAACAGGCGTAACAGCGCATGCACGTCATAAAAAAATCTTAAAATTAGCTAAAGGTTACCGCGGTACACGTTCTCGCTTATTCAAAAAAGCAAACGAATCCGTAATGAAAGCATTATACTATGCTCGTCGTGACCGTCGTGCTAAAAAACGTGAGTTCCGTAAATTATGGATTGCTCGTATCAATGCAGCAAGCCGTATCAATGGTTTATCCTACAGCCGTTTCATCGCTGGTTTAACAAAAGCTGGTGTGGAAATCAACCGTAAAATGTTGGCTGACTTGGCAGTACATGATGCAGCTGCATTCGCGAAATTAGTAGAAATCGCTAAAAACGCGTAAGACAAATGGATAATGACCTATATAATAGGTTGCGTATAGAAGAACAGTCCTTTGGGGCTGTTCTTTTTTTGTGTATTTTATGCACGATGTTTATTTATATGATTTTTTGCAAGATTAGTATTTATCATAACTATATTTCATGATCAAAAGGTCTGTTATATTAAGGATGAATAGGATATAATGGGGTTGTTTTATGCTTTAATCTCATGAATGTATGTACAATGGTAATGTTTGTTCATGAGATATGTTTGAAAGTATCTGTGGGCGCAGTACTTTCTATGTCTATAGGAAAGGGAAGACAGAATGAAACAAGTATGTACGTCTGTAATGAAGTTGGAAACAACAAGTGAGAGTATCTCTCAAAAATTGGGGGGGGTAAGACGATTTAATTCTACCCTAACTGCATGTGTGTTAGCATTAACAGTAGGAACAGTGGCGTTCATAGCACCAACTACGGTGGATGCGGCTGGGCAAGTAATAGGTGGGCTTAATCCAGGTAATGAAGCAACTGGCGATGGTAGTGTTATTGTCAGTGGTGGCGATACAGGGGCGGTCAATAAGGCTGAAGGAAAACATAGTGCTGTTCTTGGTGGCACCTCTAATGCGGCAGAGGGCGATTTTACAACCATTGTTGGTGGTTTTAAAAATACGGTTCACGAAGAAATTCATAATGGTTCTATCTTAGGGGGACATAAAAACCAGATTGAGGCCCATGGAGGATTAGTTGGTAATTATGCAACCATCAGTGGTGGTGAAGATAATATTGCCTACGGTGAAGCCTCCTCAATTTCTGGTGGTACACAACACGGTACATATGGGAAATATAGTTCAATTGCTGGTGGCCGTGGTAACAATGCTGGCGGTGAAGTTGGATCCGTTATTGGTGGTTCGATTAATAATGCAGATGGATTAGGTGCCACTCTTGCTGGTGGTCTTGGCAATACGGGTTCAGGTATGTGGTCCACAGTGTTTGGTGGTAGTCAAAATGAATCGGCGGGGTTAGGTGCAGCAATCCTTGGCGGTGGTGGAAAAGAGATAGTAAAAGGGCGTCTTGTTAAACATAAAAATACTTCTATTGGTGAATATGCAACCATCGCTGGTGCCCGTGATGCGATGGCAGTAGGAAATGGTAGTACTGTCGTAGGTGGCTCGAAAGGTTTAACTTTAGGTGCAGCATCTACATCAATTGGCGGTGGATTTACTGGGACTAAGGCTGAAAATGGGTTAGCATTGGGTTATAAGTCTGGAACAACCGTTAAAAATGGTACAGCAGTAGGACATGAAAGCGTAGCTACAGTGGAAGGTACTATTGCCTTTGGTCATGATGCTGGTGATGTATCAGGATATACTGTTAAATATCCAGATAAAGAAGTGACTACACATTTAGGTGCAAAAAAAACCGTGCCCGATTATGAAAAAACACCGGCCATCACAGAAACGAAATATACAGAAGCCAAATATAACCGTCTTGTAAAGGTTGCAGATGGTGTGGATGCTCATGATGCAGTGACGGTAGGTCAATTGGAAGCTGCCTTGGGTCAATTACAATCTACAGGGGCGAATTTAGAAACTTCTGTGAATCAAGGAACGGCGTCCAGTTATGCACTAGCAGCTTTGCAACCTAATTTCAGTGAAGGAGAAACAGGTCTAGGCTTAGCTGTAGGATTTGGACATTACCATGGACAATCTGCCGCTGCATTAGGTGCGTTCTATAGACCGAATCAAACGATGCAATGGAATTTAGGGGCTGTTATTGGTAAGGGAAACCAAGGTTTCAATGGTGGATTTAGCATCAAAGTAGGACCTGAGTCTAAGAAAACAGTAGATGCTTCTACTGATGCTAGAATCGCACAATTAGAACGCCGTATTCTAGAATTAGAGCAAGGTAGACGATAAGTAATAGTAGATATAAAAATACCTTTGAGGATATAGGATATCTCAAAGGTATTTTTGTATTTCTGTTATGGTATCTAAAGAGCCACTAGCAAATGGTACGGTTCCGCTATCTGAAGAATCGTCCTACCACAGGTAATCGAGCTCCATCGTTTTTATTTAAACCTTTCAGTACAATCATGATAGCTATATAGATAAGTGCACCAATGATGGCTGTAATCATAATGTTAAAGAAGGTAGGGATACTGCCTTGTAAGAGTGGATAGAAATAGTACATAGCTACGCCCATGATGGAGGCGGAGATGATGTTTTTACCTAATAAGATGAGGTCGATAAAGTATCCTGTGTGGCGATGAATCCAAATGAGGTTCAATAGGGCAGCAAATCCGATATCTGCCACCGTGGCGTAAGCAGCCCCTCCAATACCTAATGCAGGGATAGCCGTTAATTCCCAGTTTAAGATGACTTTCACAATGGCTGCGATGCCCATGTTGATGACAGGAATGCGTGGTTTTCCTAAGCCTTGTAGGATCCCCGTTGTCACTTGGTGTAGCCCTAAGAAGAAGATGGCCCACGCTAAGATTTGTGTGGCCTCGGCTGCACGTGGTGCGTTATAGATGGTGGATACTACAGGTTCTGCCAAAATGTATAGCATCACCGTGAAAGGAATGGTTGCTACGAAAGTTAATCGCATGGAACCTGCCGTGCGGTAGTACACTTGTTTGATATCTTTAATGGATACAGCGTTGGAAATGGCTGGCACAATGCTCGTGGCGATGGCAGCGGTAATAATCGTTGCCAAGTTAATCAGTGGCACTGCCATACCGGATAGATAACCATATAGTTCCGTAGCTTCGTGCAGCGGATACCCGATGTCGATTAATCGTCTTGGGATGATCGCCACATCTAACATGGCTACGATAGGTAGCATCATGCTAGCTAAAGCGATAGGAATGGATAAATTAATCAAACGTTGTATGATGGACTTGGAACTTTCACTAGGTTCAGTGGAAGCCATCGGTTCATCTAACCGTTTTGGTAAGTGATAGTAGTAGTACATGAGGACCACTAAGGCACCGACTGCACCGATACCTGCCCCCAAGCTAGCACCACCAGCAGCCACATCTAATCCATAAGGAAGCAAGATATATGCCGCACCCAACATCACTACAACACGTAGTAACTGCTCTACAATTTGGCTGATAGCCGTAGGTGTCATCATTTGCCAACCTTGTAAATAGCCACGATAGCAAGAAATGAGGGTGACAAAGAAGACCGCTGGTGACAGGGCAATTAAAGAATAGTACGCCCTTGGGTCTGTTATGAAATTGATGTCGATAAGCCATTGGGCAGAGCCAAATACGATGATACTAAATAATAGGCCAAGGACGAATAACATTTTGAAAGAAATGGAAAATACTTTTTTTGCCCCTAGTAAGTCGTATTTTGCTAATTTTTCCGCAGTCATAATGGAAATGGCAATAGGGATTCCTGCGCTGGATAGCTGCAACGCCAATAGGTACGCTGGAAATGCCATTTGGTAGATACCGATACCCTCACCGCTGAGAACACGGGATAAGAAAATCCAGTTCAAGCTACCAATAGCTTTCACCACAAACCCCGCAATGGTCAAGATGAGCGTACCTTGTAAAAAACGATTAACCATGATATCTCCTATACTGAAAGATTCAATAGAATCTATGAAAGACTTTCTTTTAATTGTACCATAGAATAGGCGGTCTCTCAATTAGATAT
>CALGLI010000194.1 GCA_937930265.1 uncultured Veillonella sp.
AACCTCTTTCCGTACCACAAGGTGCTATCGGTTTATTCACTCGTTTAGGTATGGAAGTTGTATTAGCGCATCCAGAAGGATACGAAGTAATGCCAGAAGTTGAAGAAGTTGCTAAAAAACAAGCACAAGCTAGTGGCGGATCTTTCAAACGTACAAACGACATGAAAGAAGCTTTCAAAGATGCTGATATCGTATATCCTAAATCCTGGGCACCTTTCGCAGCAATGGAAGAAAGAACTGACCTATATGGTAAAGGCGATACCGCAGGCATTAAAGAATTAGAAGGTCGTTTATTAGAACAAAATGCACAACATAAAGATTGGGCTTGCACAGAAGAAATGATGACTCTTACAAAAGACGGTAAAGCATTATACTTACATTGCTTACCAGCTGATATCACTGGCGTAAGCTGTGAAGAAGGTGAAGTTGACGCATCCGTATTTGATCGTTATCGTGTACCTCTTTATAAAGAAGCAAGCTATAAGCCATATGTAATTGCTGCTATGATTTTATTAAGCAAATTTGAAAATCCAGTAGAATTATTGAAAGACCTAGAAGAAAAGGGAACAGAAAGAGTTCTCCGCTAAAAGCAAAGGGGCTGTCTGTTCAGACAGTCCCTTATTTTAATCCCTACAAAGTAGTTAGGAATATAGAAACCATAGAGAGGTACCCTATGAAAAAACGTGTTGTTATCGCTTTAGGGGGCAATGCCCTAGGTAATACATTACCAGAACAAATGATTGCAGTAAAAGAAACATCGAAAGCAATCGTAGATTTAATCGAAGCAGATTGTGATGTTATCGTTACCCATGGTAATGGGCCTCAAATCGGTATGATCAATAATGCAATGGCTGCGTTGACAAGAGAAGTAGAAGGTCAACCTAATACTCCATTGTCTGTATGCGTAGCGATGAGTCAGGCATATATTGGATATGATTTACAAAATGCATTGCGTGAAGAGTTGTTGAACAGAGGCATTACAAATCTACCTGTTACTACAATGGTTACACAAGTTCGTGTAGATGCAAATGATCCAGCTTTCTTAGACCCTACAAAACCAATTGGTCATTTCATGACAAAAGAAGAAGCTGTACATGCTGTGAACCAATATGATTATGTGGTAAAAGAAGATGCAGGTCGTGGCTATCGCCGTGTAGTAGCATCTCCGGCACCAAAAGAAATCATTGAATTACAAGCAATCAAAGGATTAATTGGTCATGAATTAGTCATCGCTTGCGGTGGTGGTGGTATTCCTGTAGTTCGCAATGGAAATCACTTAACAGGAGCCTCTGCAGTTATCGATAAAGACTGGACTAGTAGCTTATTAGCACAAGAAGTTGATGCTGATGTATTGATTATCTTAACAGCTATTGAAAAAGCAGCGATTAACTATGGTAAAGAAAACCAACAATGGTTAGAACACATTACTGTAGAAGAAGCAGAAAAACACATCCAAAATGGTGAATTTGCAGAAGGTTCTATGAAACCAAAAATGGAAGCAGCAGTGGCATTTGCTAAATCGAAACCAGGTAGAAAAGCCATTATCACGCAACTAGAAAAATCTAGAGAAGGTATTGAAGGAAAAACAGGTACTCACATCGAATTATAATAGTAGTATTTCATCGAATACTGTTTTTCATAGAAAGGAGCCTATCTATGATTTTATTAGGAAAAGGAACTGTCGTTACTCGCAATCCATTACAACCGATTATTGAAGACGGTGGCGTATTAATGGATGGCACTAAAATCGTGGCAGTAGACTCATACGAAACTTTGTGCAAACAATATCCAAAA
>CALGLI010000195.1 GCA_937930265.1 uncultured Veillonella sp.
TTTTGGAGGTAGTCATGTTAGGTAAAGAACTATTAACCTATGTGGATCATACATTATTAAATCCTGTCGCTACATGGGACGAGATTAAGGTTATATGCGAAGAAGCGTTAACATATGACACAGCATCTGTATGTATTCCACCAGATTTTGTAGAATCAGTACATAATGCATATCCGGAATTAAATGTATGTACTGTTGTAGGGTTTCCCTTAGGTTATCAAACGACAGAATCCAAGGTGATGGAAGCGAAACAAGCTATTGCAGAAGGTGCGTCAGAAATTGATATGGTCATCAACCTAGGTGATGCTAAACAAGGTGATTTTCATTCTATAACAGAGGAAATTAAGGCCCTTAAAGCCGTATGTGGTGATAAAATTTTAAAGGTTATCATCGAGGCTTGTTTCTTAACGAATGAAGAAAAAATTGAACTGTGTCATTGTGTCACCAATGGAGGTGCTGATTTTATTAAGACATCGACTGGATTTGGAAGCGGTGGTGCTACATTAGAGGATGTACAATTGTTTAAGAAGTACATTGGCCCTAGTGTACAAATTAAAGCTGCTGGTGGTATTCGTTCCGTTGAGGCAATGAAAGCTTATATTGAGGCTGGATGTACACGAATTGGGGCAAGTGCTGCTGTAGGGCTATTAAAAAATAGATTGAATGAAACTCTATAGATTACGTAGTATATAACGTATAGAAAGGGGGCTGTAATGGAACTTACATTGTGTAATTCCTTACAGCCCTTTGTAGGTAACATATGAGAATGTATGATGTGATACTCAAAAAACGACAAGGGATTGAGCTATCTAATAAAGAAATACAGTGGTTAATACGTGGTTATGTAGAAGGGAATATTCCTGATTATCAAATGAGTGCGTTTCTTATGGCCGTCATGTTTAAAGGCATGACAACAAAAGAACTAGGTACGTTTACTATGGCTATGGCTCATTCGGGGGATATGGTTAATTTATCGGCCATTAAGGGCATTAAAGTAGATAAGCATAGTACCGGTGGAGTAGGTGATAAAACTACACTTGTTATCGCCTCTTTGGTCGCAGCCTGTGGTGGTGTAGTCGCTAAAATGTCAGGTCGTGGACTTGGTCATACGGGTGGTACCATAGATAAAATGGAATCTATACCAGGCCTAAAAACAGAACTTTCAGAAGAGGCCTTTAGAAATCAAGTTAACAATATTGGTGTTGCAGTCATTGGTCAATCTAGTAATATTGCGCCAGCGGATAAGAAAATCTATGCTCTACGTGATGTAACGGCTACAGTGGATAGTATTCCTCTTATTGCATCATCGATTATGAGTAAAAAACTCGCTTCCGGTGCCGATGCCATTTTACTAGATGTTAAAGTTGGCAGTGGAGCGTTTATGAAATCTTTAGATGAAGCTCATACATTAGCACAGACGATGGTAGATATTGGTCGGGAAAATAAGCGAATTGTTAAAGCTGTTATTACAGATATGGATCGACCATTGGGGTATGCTATTGGAAATGCTTTAGAGATTGCAGAGGTCATTCAAACCTTAAGAGCATGTGGGCCACGTGATTTGACTGATGAATGTCTTGTCATGGCAGCGTATTTATTAGTGATGAGTGAAAAAGGTGATTATGATACTTGTTACGCTAAAGTGCAGACTGCGTTGCAAAATGGAGAGGGGTTAGCTAAGTTGCGAGACCTCATTATCTCCCAGGGGGGAAATGGTCATGTCGTCGACGATATTTCTTTATTAGGTCAATCTCAATTTACTTATGATATTAAGACACCTAGTGCAGGTTATATTACACATATGGATACAGAGGCTTGTGGTATCGCATCGGTCATGCTAGGAGCAGGTCGAACTGTAAAAGATGGCCCCATCGATATGACAGCTGGAATTGTAATGCATAAGAAAACCGGTGATGTTATAGCAGAGGGCGATGTAATTGCCACGTTATATGCCGATGATGAAAGTTTATTTGAAGGTGCAGCGCATGCCTATGTACAAGCTCTGACAATTGGCTTAGAAAAACCTGTAAGCCGAGATACTATATTGGCTGTCGTAGAATAAAGGGGGAATTGATTGTGATAAAACAAGATGTACAGCAGCTAATAGAGTGTGCCATAGAGGCTCGTCAACAATCTTACAGTCCCTATTCTAATTTTGCTGTAGGGGCGGCACTTTTATGTGAAGATGGTACTATCTACAAAGGGTGTAATATAGAAAATGCATCTTATGGACTTACTAATTGTGCTGAAAGGACCGCTATTTTTAAAGCTATATCGGAAGGCCATAGAAAGTTTAAAGCCCTTGCCGTAGTTGCAGATACGGAAGGGCCTTGCTCACCATGTGGTGCTTGTCGTCAAGTCATGAAGGAGTTTAAAATTCCAACGATTATCATGGCAAATTTGAAGGGGAATATGGAAATAGTATCTATTGAAGATCTATTGCCATTTAGTTTTTCAGACTGTGATGTAATGGGTAAATAGAATGTAGTATAAGAAAAAGGCTGGAGTCACGTGGCTCCAGCCTTTTAGCATAAGATAATGACCATTAGAATGCAGGAACAATTGCACCTTGGTATTTATCTTGAATGAATTTTTTG
>CALGLI010000196.1 GCA_937930265.1 uncultured Veillonella sp.
CGTAGAGGCATTGTATAATGAATATTCAATGGATTGTTCTTGATGTTGATGGCGTACTATCTGATGGAACTCTAATCTATACATCGAGTGGAGAAGAGCTTAAGTCTTTTTCTGTGAAAGATGGCCTCGGATTAACGGCAGCTCGAAAAGCAGGACTTAAGCTTGCAATCATTACAGCACGGATATCTCCTATGGTTGAGCGCCGTGCTAAAGAGCTTCATTTTGATGCACTGCTTATGGGGCATGCCAATAAAACAGAAGCATTAAGAAATCTCTGTAAAGAGCATCAAATCAATTTAGAGGAAATTGCCTATATGGGGGATGACTTAAATGATTTAGGGGCTCTTCAAATTGTAGGACTACCGATGGCACCCAATAATGCGGTATCGGAGGTCAAACAATTAGCTAAATTTATATCTACCGTCAATGGTGGCCACGGTGCCGTTAGAGAGGCTGTAGAATATATCTTGAAAAAACAAGGACTATGGGAAACTGTTGTAGCAGATTATGCACGAGAGGCCCATGCTCATGGACAATAAGGAGGTGGGCAGAATGAATAACGAATGGCAATACCATTTAGTTAAAGGTATTAGCTGGCTTGTTTGCCGACTGCCATACAAGCTCATTTTGCTCATAGGCGCTAGTTTAGGGCCAGTATATGGCCTCATAGCGAAGAAGCAAAAACTTAGAGGTATAAAAAATATAAAGATTGGCATGAACATGAATGATCAAGAGGCAGAACAATTAATTGAAAAATTGTTCAAGAATCTTGGCCGCAGTGTTATGGAAGTCTTATATATGCCAAATCTGACAAAGTCCTTTATCAATAAACATATTGAAATGCGAGGTGTAGAACATTTAGAGAAAGCCATCGCTGAAGATAAAGGTGTCATTGTTCTTACTGGACATGTTGGCAACTGGGAATGGATGGGGGCTGCCATGGCTGCTCATGGATATCCATCTACTACAATTGTTAAGAAACAACCTAATGCACAATTTACACGTCTCATGAATGAATATCGCGAGATGGTAGGGCTTGATGTATTTGCTAGTGGTGGCAACGAAATCGTTTCTGCTGCTAAGGCTTTAAAAAAGAAAAAATTACTTGGTTTTTTAGCTGACCAAGATGGCTATATACATGGTTTACCTGTTCCATTTTTAGGCCAAGATTCCTCCGCAGTTATTGGTCCGGCTACGTTTGCAAGAAAATTTGGATCTCCAGTAGTTCCAATTTTTGCATCTCGTAAACCAGAAGGTGGTCATATTGTTCACATTCTACCAGCCTTACATTATATTGATACAGGTGATGAAGATGCAGATATGTATCGTCTAACTGAGGAATGTGTACGTGTTACAGAAGACTTTATTCGTGAGCATCCAGATGAGTGGCTATGGTTCCAACATCGCTGGATGACTAAGATGGATCAAATTATTGATTATGATAAGAAGATAGCTGCACGGGAGAGGGCACATGAAAAATAATAAAAAATTAATTGCCATAGTGGCCGTTATAGTGTTGGCTCTAATTGGTCTTATCGTATATATTATGAAAGACTCTGGTGATGTTAGTACCACTCAAAATCAGAATGGACAACTTGTTAACTTCCAAGGAGCTGACTTACAAGAGGAAAAAGATGGCAAGCTAGTGTGGGCTTTATCAGCTGAAAAGATTGAATATGACCCACGTACAAAAGCTATTGTCCTGACTAATTTAAAAGGTCTTTTCTATCAAGATGATGTTACGACAACAATTACAGCACCTCATGCCGTATTGACAGGCGATCGCAATTCCCTTGATATTGATCAAGGTGTTACAGCCACAAATACTGATGGTGCCGAGTTTAAAACCGATGCACTTCATTTTGATAATAAGACAAAAACGTTGACATCTAAATCTGCTTTTACTTATAACAGTAAAGATATAACATTAACTGGTGATAAACTTGAAGGCAACATGTCCTTGAAGAAAATTAAAGCTATTGGTAATGCGAAGTTAACGAAGAAGTAATGCGAGGAAATATAATGAATAAGAAAAAACAGATTGGTATGGCTATCTTAGCTATGCTTATGACAGCATCTGTTACAGCTTGGGCCGCAAATGATCCTTTGACTATTAGCGCAGATACATTATCTTATGATGGCAATACGGGAATTGCTGATGCAAACGGTAATGTGGTAATTACTCAAGCTGATAAAACGATGACTGGTGCCAATGGATGGTACAACACAAAAACTCAAGAAGCAAACCTTGATGGTGGCGTATCCATGATTGGTTCTGATATGGCTATGTCTGCTCAATCAGTGCATAGCTACAATAACAATAAGTTCATTGCTGATGGTGGTGTTCATTTACAACGTAGTGATCGTCAAATTTTTGGTGATAAAGTTGAATACAATACAGATACAGAATATGGCCTTGTATCTGGTAACGCTCGCTTGATTGCAGAAGGTACTACATTAACAGGTAATCAAGTAGAAGGTTGGCTAAAAG
>CALGLI010000197.1 GCA_937930265.1 uncultured Veillonella sp.
GAGCTAATTCCTCAACACGAGCTCCACCTTTATCAGTTTCCTTTGTTCTTGTATCAGACACTGTAATCACCGCTACTGTCAACGGACGCTCTGTAAATTCCATCATTGCCATATATATCTTCCTTTCTATTGATTCTATACACACTAGTATGTGACTCCTAATTTTAGAGACACTACTTGCTATATCTATTATCATATCCTATCCTATCTCATAGTAAGAGTCTATGATATAACTTAATGACTAAAAAACTCTTTTACCGCTTGTAACTGCCCTTTTGTACAAGAAATATATAGTTCATCTCCACACTGTAAGACAGTTGTTGCTACCGGTACAATCGGTTGACCACCACGATCAATACTGACAATCATAGACCCTCGTGGCATTTCAATCTCTTTCAACATCCTACCTACATAGGGACACATCACTGATAGACGAGTTTGAAAAAATGTTTGCTCTTCTTCTGCCCCTACAACGCCTTGACTCATACGAAGTAGTAAATTATCGTAGATTGGTAATTCTTTCATAAATTCCGCCGTTAAATAGGCAATGATGGCCACCGTTCCCACTTGGTATATACTGTGAAAGCTATTGGTCATTTCTAGCACCAGCAGAATGGCTAGCAATGGTGTTCGCATGGACGCCGCAAGCATACCAGCCATACCACATATGATGAAGCTACTGCCAAAGGCATTCGGTAGCATGTGTAATTCCACTAAAGCATTGTGTACCAAAGCACCTACTGCAGATCCTATGACAACCATAGGTAGGAAAATACCTCCTTGTGCGCCATTACCATAACAAATGGATGTCAACACAATCTTGCCTATCACAATATACAGCAATAGCTGTAGAGTTTGTTGATGCTCTACCATCATAGTCACTACATCATTACCGCCACCTAGAAGCAATTGCGAATCGAGCCCCAACAGTGTGACGCCTAGAAATGTGAGTGAAATTTTCCACCCCCTAGAAATTGGAAGTCTATCATATATGGATTTCACTCCAACAATCATACGATTAAATACTATGCCAAAGAAACCTACAGCGACGCCTAATATAAGAAGTGTCGTAAAGTATTCAATGGGGATACTTTCCATCACAGAAACCCCCAATGAAGGTGTAAGCCCGAACACCAATGAGGTGATTAAGTTCGCCGAAATAGTAGCGGAAAAGGTCGGTATCACTAGTTTTGGGTAGAAACTTTTATGCACTTCTTCAAACACAAAAATAGCACCCGACACCGGTGCACTGAAAGCTGCGGTCAACCCCGCTGCAGCGCCAGCAGATGTTAAAATGCGTTCCTCACGAAGAGAACTACCAAACCAATTGGATAACAACTTACCTGTCGCACCACCTAGTTGTACGGATGGACCTTCACGCCCTACAGAAAATCCAACAATACCTGTGAAAGCACCGCCAAAGAACTTGGATATCAACGTAGGAAAGGGATTCATGTTAAAGATCCCTTTCATTTCCCCTTCAATTTGAGGTATCCCTGAGCCACCAGATAAAGGTGCCCATTTTAACAGTAAATGGCAACACCAGCCCAAAATTACCATAACAATGGTCCATATAATAATTTGCTCTATTGTAGCACTCGCCATAAACTCATGTCGAAAATCATTGCCCCAGTGAATCATATATCTAAAAGCAGATCCGATAGTACCTGCTACAACGCCTATAAGAATCCCCTTAAAAATTAAAAGAAGAAATTCCTCACGATCAAAAGTATTGAAAAATTCAATTTTGGGTCTTTTGAAAATATTATTTCGCTTATTATGTATCATACTATCACCTTAGTTACCTTAATGATAGATATAGTATACAAGGTTACGGTTAATTTGTCATTATGTAAAATTGTTCTTGTTTTACTATAGTATGAACAAATCAAGATTTATACGTCGCTTTGCCTTTTTTGCTTTTAACACTTTCCTTTTCCTGCTTTGTTCCTGACTGTGGGTTTTATTCGACCTTCGGTCGTAGAAAATCTTACGTTAAGGACTTATATCCCTTATCCTTTTTGTTCCTAGCTGTGGGTTTTGTTAGCTCCTATAGAGCTACAAAACCTTACGCTAGGAACTAAGCGATACTCTATGATTTGCTCGTCGTTTCTTCTTTTTTACCTTTTACATTTTCCTTTTCCTGCTTTGTTCCTGCCTGTGGATTTTATTCGCCCTTTTAGGGCTTTAAAATCTTACGTCAGGAACTAAGCGATACTCTAAGATTTGTGCGTCGCTTCGCTCCTTCAAATCTTGAGTCCTGCTTATGCGCGTGCTTCGCTCCTTTAAATCATGAGCCCTGCTTATCCCAGTCCGTACTGCAATATTCCATAGATATTACTTGAGATATATTGGCTGGAAACGGCTTAGTAGATATTACTCTATCATCTGCAACTTCCTGTTCTGCCCTGTGGATTTTCTTTACTCCCTTTGGTCGTAGAAAATCTTACGGGCCGAACTCCCCGATTCACACATCTTTGTGCGTCACTTCGTTCCTTCAAAGATGGTTCACTGGGGATTCCAGGGCGGTCTGCTCGTATGTAAACTCACTAAGTAATAAAAGAAGAGCACCCTATTGGGTGCTCTTCTTTTATTAATCAGCAACTTCCTATCCTCCCAGGCCGTTTCCAGCCAAGTACTTTCGGCGTTTACGAGCTTAACTACTGTGTTCGGGATGGGAACAGGTGGTTCCTCGTAGCCATCGTCACTGAATTTGTCAGGGTGTTCCCTGAAAACTACATAGAAGAATAATATTTAACTTATAAAGTTTAGTATTAACATACCAGTTCATATCGTAAATCAGTTTAAGTTCGTCGGTTTTGTGGAATTTCTTCACTCCCTTCGGTCGTGGAAAATCTTACGCGCGAGCTAGCGATTCAGTCAGTTTTGTGTGTCGCATTGCTCCTACAAAACTGCTTCTCTGCTAAAGTAAAGCCCTCGATCTATTAGTACCAGTCAGCTCCATGCCTTACAGCACTTCCACACCTGGCCTATCAACCATGTCGTCTACATGGGATCTTACTAGCTTATG
>CALGLI010000198.1 GCA_937930265.1 uncultured Veillonella sp.
CAAAAACAGTAGGGATACAGAAGATATTGTCGCGGATGAATACTGGACTCTTTACATCCCAATAGGTATATCCGCGTGCTTCAAATGTTGTACGTAATCCACCGTTAGGAAAACTTGAGGCATCTGGTTCACCTTTGATGAGCATCTTACCAGAGAAGCGTGCAAATGGTTCTCCATTCATATCTGGCTCTAAGAAGCTATCGTGTTTTTCAGCTGTGCCACCAGTCATAGGTTGGAACCAGTGTGTAAAGTGGGTCACACCATTATCGAGTGCCCAAAGTTTCATCGCATGGGCAATCGCATCTGCAGTGATACGATCGAGCATTCCTTCATTTGCGACTGTCTTTTTCCAAGAAAGATAGACAGGACGAGGTAGGCGACTCTTCATCTCTTTTTCGCCAAATACTTTAGAGCCAAAATCTTTGAATAGGTCTTCCATAGAATCTCCTTTTTTGTTATGAAAAATTTATAACGTTTTAAAGGATGTTTCAATATAAAATTCAGACTTTTTTATCATTTCTATAAATTTTTTAAAGATTTCTTTGAAATTTTTATAGAAATGACAGAAAATATGAAAATAAAATAAAAAATGTAGAAATATTTCTACATTTTAGTAATATGGGTTAAATTCATCGTAGTGATTTGTTTCTAGTAAACGAACATCGTGTACTTCTGGTACTTCATCTAATAAGATAGCTTTAATACCATCATTTAATGTGGAATCCATTACCATACATCCATTACATGCTCCTGTCATTGTTACTGTAACAATACCGTCTGCATATCCTACTAAGAAGACGTCACCGCCATCTGCTTGAATATATGGACGAATCTTGTCCAATGTATGCTGAATACGCTGTAGAAGCTCTTTGCGAACTGGATCTGTTTCTAGGGCAATTAGATCTGCACTACTTTCAGTATAGAAATCTGTATCATTCATTACTTTCGCCTCTTTCCTTACTTTACAAGATAGAAAATGTACGCAACGATTAACCCCCAAATAATACCGCCAACAACCTCAACCCAGCGATGACCAAGTACAGGTTTTAGCTTTGTTTTATAGATGGAGTTTTCGAATACGTGAGGATATTTCTCTTGTAAATCCTTGACTAATTGTTGCGTAACTTTAATATTTTGTCCACTATAATACCTCACATTTGCGGCATCATAGATAACAATGATTGCTAGAACAATGGTAATCGCAAATAGTGTTGAACTGAAACGCTCACGGAAACCAACCGATAGAGCTAGGGCAGAAACCATTGCACTATGTGAACTTGGAAAGCCACCGGAGGCGACAGTTAAACTCCACTCCCAATCGTGTTCAGGTTCTACAATGAATGCACAAATTGGTTTTAATAACTGGGC
>CALGLI010000199.1 GCA_937930265.1 uncultured Veillonella sp.
GGTAGATTCTACGGCAGTTGGACATGAGGCGGCATTAATTCGTCCTTGGATGATTCAAATTCTTATTGGTAAAGGTCCAGAGGTGACAAACCAAGCGGAGTTTGAGCGCAAACTATACATGATTCGTAAAATTGCGGAAAAACGCATTGTCCCATTGAGCAAGGAAATGAGTAGCGATTTCTACATTGCCTCCTTGTCCTCTAAAACGATCGTTTACAAAGGTATGTTGACACCAGTGCAATTACGCAACTTTTATCTAGATTTGAACGATTTGGATTTCACCTCTGCTTTGGCGATGGTGCATTCTCGTTTCAGTACGAATACATTCCCAAGCTGGGCACGGGCTCATCCTAACCGTTATTTAGTACATAATGGGGAAATCAACACCATCCGTGGCAATGTAAACTGGATCAATGCTCGTGAAGGTAAAGCAGAATCTCCGTTGTTCCCAGATATTAAAAAAGTGTTCCCTGTGGTGGACGATACAGGATCTGACTCTGCCATGTTCGACAATACCCTTGAGTTCTTGCATATGACAGGCCGTAGTTTGCCACATGCAATCATGATGATGATTCCAGAACCGTGGGAACGAAATACTTTGATGAGCCAAGAAAAACACGACTTTTACGAGTTCAATAGTTTCATGATGGAACCATGGGATGGACCGGCTGCGATGGGCTTTACGGATGGAACAGTGATCGGTGGTGTCTTAGACAGAAATGGCTTGCGCCCAGCTCGTTACTATGTAACTGCTGATGACCGTGTGATCATGGCATCTGAAGTAGGTGTAGTGAATGAAGCAGATGATATGATTCGTGCCAAAGGTCGATTAGAACCAGGTAAAATGCTCTTAATCGACACAGAAGAAGGTCGCATCATTTCTGATGAAGAAATCAAACAACGAGTAGCCACAGAATTGCCGTACCATGAGTGGGTGAAAGAACATGTCATTCATTTATCTGAAATACAACAAGCGACAGAAGATAGTATCCCAGAGGTAGGGGACTTGTTCATGCAACAGCAAGTATTCGGCTATACCCAAGAAGATTTGGTACGCATGATTATCCCTATGGCGAAAGATGGAAAAGATCCTGTAGGATCTATGGGGGCTGATGCACCGCTAGCAATTCTGTCCGACAAACCGCAAATGTTGTATTCTTATTTCAAACAGCTATTTGCGCAAGTAACGAATCCGCCAATCGATGCAATCCGTGAAGAAATGGTAACATCTACACGAGTGATGCTAGGCAATAGCGGCAACTTGACAGATCCAAATAAAGTGGGTACCTATGCGGTATCCATGCGGACCCCAATCATAACGAACCAAGAATTGGCAAGTATTAAACAATTGGACTGCCGTCGCATGAAATCCGTAACCTTGTTCATCTTGTTTGACCCTACGAAGGGGGCAGAAGGCATGAAAGAAGCCCTCGACCGTCTATGCAAGGATGCAGAGGAAGCAGCTCGCACTGACCAAAATGTATTAATCTTGTCTGACCGTGGTGTGGACGAACACCATGCACCAATTCCAGCCTTATTGGCAGTGGCAGCGGTGCACAATCACTTGATTAACACAGTGTTGCGCACAGAAATGGGCTTAATTTTGGAATCTGGTGAACCACGTGAAGTGCATCATTTCTGTACACTCTTAGGCTATGGCGTAACGGCTATTAATCCGTATGTAGCATTAGCAACAGTTCGTGAATTACAAGCCACAAACCGCTTGGGGGACCTCACACCAGAAGAGGCAGAAGCCAATTA
>CALGLI010000200.1 GCA_937930265.1 uncultured Veillonella sp.
GCTAGATCAAGTGAAAAAAGAATTGAACAGCGGTAACCTTGATGGTGTCTTAGCTAGTCAATTTACAGTAGGTGATGTGACAGCTGTAGTGGCATCTGTACCAGTATCCGACATGGGCGAATTGCGCGATATGGCAGATATGGTTCGTGATAAGATCGGTTCCGGCGTAGTCCTTTTAGGAGCTGCTAGTGGCGATAAAGTGAATTTTGTCTGCATGGCTACAAAAGATGTAGTAGGCAAAGGTATCCATTGCGGTAACATCGTAAAAGCAGCAGCGCAAGCGGCTGGTGGTAATGGCGGTGGTCGTCCAGATATGGCACAAGCTGGTGGTAAAGATCCAGCAGCCATGGACCAAGCCTTAGCAGCAGGTAAAGAAGCAATCCAATCCATGGTTGGATAAGCTTGCTATAGATGAGACTTTCAGTAGAAAACTCATGAAAAGGAGGGATTGTATGAATCTTTCAGATAAAACAATGGTGATTAAACCGGTACAAGCGACGCCGTTAACACCAGAAGAAGTATTTCAACATGTGTTCCAAGCATTGGCAGAAAAGGGATATAATCCGATTAGCCAAATTACAGGATATCTAATTTCTGGAGATCCAACGTATATTACAAGTTATAACAATGCACGTAAAGATATTCGTAGTATCGAACGGGATGAACTCATTGAAGAACTTGTAAAAGAGTATGTGAAAGCGAAACAATTATAATGCGTATTATGGCACTTGATGTGGGAAGTCGGACCATTGGCGTAGCATGCAGTGATGCGCTGTACATTACAGCGCAGGGCATCGAAACCATTCGTCGCACATCTCGCGAAAAAGACTTTCAGCGTATAGCGGAATTAATCCGTGAATATGAGGTAGACACCATTGTGGTAGGTATGCCAAAAAATATGAATGGTACAAAAGGGGAGCGGGCAGAAAAAACGGAAGCCTTTGTGGAGAAGATGAAAGAAGTCATCTCCACGCCAGTTGTATTTTGGGATGAACGTTTATCCACGGTGATGGCAGAAAAATCTCTGATCGCTGCTGATGTAAGTCGTAAAAAACGGAAAGAAGTCATTGATAAGATGGCAGCAGTTGTTATCTTACAAGGCTATTTAGATAGTCGTTCATAAGGAGGTTACCATGATCGAGCAAGGTTATGAAGGTGAAGTTTCTGTGATTGTCATTGAAGACGAGAATGGAGAAGAAAGATATTATGAAGAAGAAATGTTGATCCAACATGATGGAAAAGCATTTGCTATTTTAGTATCTCTTCCACCAGAAGAAGAAACAGAACATGATGAGCCAGAAGTGATTATTGCACGCATTGATGAAGAAGAGGGAGAACAAGTGTATGTAGCTCCTACCGATGAAGAATTCGATGCAGTGATCAAATTGTACGAAGAAATGGACTAATTAGTCTGAGGGCTGTAACGGATTGTCGAATGACAGTTAGTTACAGCCTTTTTCATAAGCGATGTACGAGTGGAGAGCTAAGAGATATGGCAACAGAAGAAAAGAAGAAACAAATTCAGTATGAA
>CALGLI010000201.1 GCA_937930265.1 uncultured Veillonella sp.
TACCAGCCATGACTTCTAAGAGAACTGTTGTTTTCATGCCAGGGAATAAGATTTCATTCAAACATTCTACGATATATTCGATGCCTTGATCTACACCTTGCTTTACATGGCTACCAGGGTGAAAGTTATATAAATGACCTGGCAAATATTCCAGGCGCTCCAAATCTTCTCGCATAGAGTTTTTCGCAAACTCACGCAAGCCAGGATCCGCCGCACAGGCATTTAAGGTATATGGTGCATGGCCCAGTAATTTACCAAATTGATGTTCTTTCAGGAATGCATCTAAGGCTTTCATATCTGCTTCGTCAAAAGCACGCGCCTTACCGCCACGAGGATTTCTTGTAAAATATTGAAAGGTATTAGCACCAATGGACAATGCTTCCTTCCCCATATGTAAATATCCTTTGCTAATGGATAAGTGACATCCAATCGTTAATTGACTCATATTTAACTCCTTCTTCAAAATTGATATGAAAATAGGAGATAATTGTTTATTATAAGCAATTATCCCCTATTGATCTGTTTCTAGCCTCTGACTAGATGGTTTCCATTACTAATTAATGTGAGCTTTTACGCAAACATTCTGGACAAATGCCTTCAAAAGACACATGAAGCCCTGTAATTTCATATTCACTGTGGCGTGCCACTTCTTCTCTTAGACAATTCACTTGTACATCATGCAAATCATCTATGCGATTGCACATAGTACAACGTACATGTGGATGATTTCTTGTATCCCAATCATAACGGCTACAATCATCGCCCAAGTCTAAGACTCGAACTATACCAATGCGTTCAAAAATCTCCATCGTTTTATATACAGTCGCCAAGCTCATGCTTGGATGGTCTTCCCGTAAACTTTGGTAGATCATTTCCGCAGTGGGATGGTTGTTTTCTGCATGAAGAACATTATATATTGCAATGCGTTGTGGCGTTACTTTATAACCTTCTTCTCGCAATTTTTGTGCAATATCCATAAAGCACATCCTTTCCACTTGGAAGCTTAACTGTGAGATTAAAAACTATTACGCTAAGTATATTATATCAGAAAATTCATTCCCAAACAATAATCAGAATTGATTAATTATTTTTATTATCACTTAAACAAATTAATCTTTAAAATATGGTTTAAAACCGCTACCTTGGTGTTTTTGGTGTTTTTGTCCATCACGGGAACGGCGTTCTCCACCATTGGAGCGTTGATTTCTATCACGAGAAGAGCGTTTTCTATCTCCGTCACGACGGTCATCACGACGGCGACCATCTCTACGACGATCATCACGGCGACGACCATCACGACGTCCACCACTTTCACGACGACGGCGTACACGAAGTGGTGCTTCTTCGGTAATGCTAACAGGAGTGGTATCCGGTTCTTTTGTCAACAATTTTAAAGCAGCGGCCAACAAAGTAACGGAATCAATATCATTCAACAATTCTTCTGCACTAGAACGATAACTTGCTAATTCCTCACGATCATCAGCTAACGCAATGAGCTTCTCTACTGCAATTTTTTGTTGTCCTTCTAATACTTCTCCTAAGGATGGAGCTTTACGACGAGCAATCTTGCGTTTTGTCAAACGTTCAATAGCATGTAAATGCTCAATTTCACGAGGGATAACAAATGTCATCGCAACACCTGCTTTACCAGCACGACCTGTACGGCCAACACGGTGTACATAGCTTTCAGGATCTTGTGGCAAGTCATAGTTATACACATGAGTAACGCCACTGATATCTAAACCACGAGCCGCTACGTCTGTAGCCACTAGAATGTCGATAGTGCCCTCACGGAATTGACGGATGACAGAGTCGCGTTTTTGTTGAGACAAGTCACCATGAATACCTTCTGCCATGTAACCACGTTTTTTTAACGCTTCTGTTACTTCGTCTACACGGCGCTTTGTACGACCGAAGACAATTGCCAATTCAGGAGCTTGAATGTCTAACAAACGGCACAATACATCAAATTTTTGACGATCTTGCACTTCGATATAATATTGCTCAATTAAATCCATTGTTACTTGTGTTGGTTTCATACGGATTAATGTTGGCTCTGTTAAGTATGTTTCTGCCAATTCTTGGATGGCTTTTGGCATAGTAGCAGAGAACAATAATGTTTGGCGCTCTTCTGGTACAGCTGTCAAAATTTTGTTAATGTCATCCACAAATCCCATGTTTAACATTTCATCCGCTTCATCAAGGATAACAACTTTCACTTGGTCAAAGGTAATGGATTTGCGTTCCATGTGGTCCATCAAACGGCCAGGTGTTGCTACAATCACTTGTGGATGTTTTTTCAACATACGGAATTGACGTCCAATATCTTGTCCACCATAGATTGGCAAGGCTTGAATGTTTGTATGTTGTGCCATTTTATTTAATTCTTCCGCCACTTGGATGGCTAATTCACGTGTAGGTGAAAGAATCAATACTTGTGGATCTTGGATTGTTGGATCCACTTGCTCTAACGCTGGGATACCGAAGGCAGCCGTTTTACCTGTACCAGTTTGTGCTTGACCAATCATGTCTTGACCGGACTTCGCTACTGGAATGGCTTCACGTTGAATCGGTGTTGGCTCTTCAAATCCCATGTCGTTTAAAGCTCGTAAAATAGGTTCGCTAATGTGTAAATCTTCAAATTTAATTTGCATATATAAAAGGGTCCTCCTTTAAAATCTTCTGTATGTATCATGCGAATTAATACATTATATCACACTGGACATCGGTTTGTATATCAGAGTATGATAGGGGACTGTTTCAATCATTCACTATGAGGTTCCCTATTGTACTGACCATTATTTCATGGTATACTTTAACGGTATACACGCGCCTATAGCTCAGGGGATAGAGCACCGGTCTCCGGAACCGGGTGCGCAGGTTC
>CALGLI010000202.1 GCA_937930265.1 uncultured Veillonella sp.
GCATAGCCATAGTACTCATCAGGAGCTGATTATCATCGCTGTCAAGGTCCAATGCTTCTACATTCAAATTCATGATGCGTTCCATAACGCTTTCTAGAATGGAATCCGCTAAATTGTCAGACATTTCATCCATAATCTCTAACAAGGCGTGACTGAAAGACGGTCCCAACACCTCCAGCATATGCGTGTCCCCATTGTAATAGAGCACTTGTCCTACATGACCAGATTTTGTCGGGTTATAGTCAAGATAAAGGCGCGATGCCGTTTCCCCTTCCCCAGTTGCTGCAAATAGACATAAATTTCTCTGTTTAGCTGGCGCTCGTACTTGTGACGGTTTTACATCAGGCTCTAATATATCCATGTTCATCACATCTTGTCCTTGAAGATCAAATTCTAACATTTGACGTGCTGACAACAAGTAGAATCGTTTGCCTTCATAGAGAAACATTGGGAATGTGACCTTCATAGAGGTGTATTCCTGTTGGTACGTACCATTCACAATATTAAGTAAGAAACTAAGCCCTTCCGGCGTATCTGGATACCGTTGCAACAAGTGCATCCACTCTCGGGAAGAGATCCCTTTCCACTCATTTTTAATGGCAGACCACAAATCAGGCACTACCCCACGATAGATGCTATATATATCCGTCATAAACCGTTCATGAATGGTAAGGCCCGAGTCTACCACATCGATCGTAGCTCCTTTTCCTAGCGTACTTCGATGAAGATACTTCTCAATGGTGCTCACTGCAAGATCCTTATCTGCTACATAATACGCAAAGATAGCCACTCCCTCTGGAATCCGTAGTGTGGGATCGCTGACAACGTTATTCTCTTTCAAAGCCCTAGAAATTTTTGTATCCAACCGTTTGAACTGTTTCCCATCCCCTAATGACGCGTCCAACACAACATAGATATGATGTAAATTGCCTAATTCTGCAATGACATTTCTATTTTGATATAACTTAGCACCACAAGGTATACCTGCTTCTTCCAAACAGAGGAGTATTTCCTCTACGAATTCATCCCCTTCATCCATGGAAAACCGAAGTACGCAATGGTCAATTACACCATTTTCTTTATACACCGATTCCCCTTCATGGACAGTACCCACATCTGTTAATTTATGCTCCATCAGTACTTCTAAGGATCCCCTACAGGAATCATCAAATTGGGCTGGAATATATAGTTCATAGGATAGTTGTTGTTTCTTTTCTTCTGTTGCCATATCTCTTAGTTCTCCACTGTACTCATTGTTTCTAACCATGATTACCACCATGTGGCGTCTCTCTTTCACAACTTGCTTCATCCAAGAGAGTCACAGAAATGGGTAGGGATTGCAAAATTTGTACTGCCAATACACGGGTTGATTCAGTGGTGCGCACCATGCACAAACCTTCTGCATTGACCGTGGTCATGACCCCCACATATTCATAGCCTTCTAATATACGATTCACATAATTCGTATGCCTTCGGTCAATCTGAAAGTACACATACTGCGGATCATAGACAATGTCTTGTTCTTGCATCCTTAGCCTCCCTAATTTGTTACAGACTTATTTTTGCTTCGTTTCACGGCGCATCATAGAGTACTCTTCCAATGGTGTGTCGATATATAGTCGTAATTTCATTTGTGCATGTTTTGCCACATCGATGTCGTTGCCGTCTTCATCGGTCATCCGTGTGATAACGTGTTTTACCAATGGCCCATTCGGTTGGCAAAATTCCACTTCTTCCCCGACCTTGAAATTGTTACGTTGTTCCATGTAGGCATAGCCTTCTTCTGCATTGTATCCTTCTACAAGACCGATGAAATCATGGGTTTGTGTATTGGAAGATTTGCCGTAATTTTGCGCTTCTTCTCCTGGTTTTTCCATGGCAAAGGCCTCAGTGTATGGACGGTGGGAGATTTTTTCTAATTCTGCATACCATTCATCACGTACATACCAATCGTCACCTTCTTCTAAGAATGTATCGATAGCTTCACGATACACTTTAGATACAGTCGCCGCATAGTGCACAGATTTCATACGGCCTTCGATTTTCAAACTATCTACGCCTGCTTTGTACAACTCAGGAATGTATTTCAACAAGCATAAATCCTTGGAGTTAAAGATGTATGTGCCATGTTCATCTTCTTCGATTGGGTAATATTCGCCAGGACGGTTTTCTTCCACCAAATTATATTTCCAACGGCACGCTTGTGTGCAAGCCCCACGATTCGCATCACGATTTGTCATATAATTACTTAGCAAGCAACGACCAGAGTAGGAAATACACATCGCACCATGAACAAAGGCTTCTATTTCTATATCTGCTTTTTCGCGCATGGTTTTGATGTCTTCGATGCTCACTTCACGAGCTACCACGACACGAGCTGCTCCTTGTTCTTTCCAGAACTCTGTTGTCAAATAGTTTGTTGTGTTTGCTTGGGTGCTCACATGCAATTCTAAGCCAGGAGCCACACGTTTGGCTAACAGGAAAATACCCAAGTCTGCCACGATAATCGCATCGACCTTGATACTTTCCAAGAATTGTAAATACTCTTCTAAGCCTGTTAAGTCCTCATTATGAGGAATGATATTACAAGTGACATAGATTTTTTTGCCATGGCTGTGTACAAATTCTACAGCTTCTTTCAATTGGTCATTGTCAAAGTTCGAGCTCGCTGCACGCAATCCAAAGGCACGGCCAGCACAATATACGGCATCCGCACCATAGCGGATGGCCATTTTCAATTTATCCATATTACCAGCTGGCGCTAGTAATTCCATATGTCGTTTCTTCATAATCTATCCTTTCCATACACTGACACTCATGCCATCTCCCATCGGGTAAATGGTGGTATTATAGTGTTCTTTTTGTTCTACATAGTTTAAGTACTCTTGCAAGCGTTTCACAATGGTTTTAAAGCGACGTGGCGATTCTTTATCGCCCCGCACATAGCCACGGAATAGCACATTATCTGCTAGTACTACGGCATTTTCGGCTAGTTTTGGTTCAATCAACTCTAATTGTTTCAGGTACTGCCCTTTCGGACCATCTAAGAATACCAAGTCAAAGGGCCCTTCCACAGTAGTTAGTAACTCTGTTGCATCCCCTTTTAGTAAGGTAATTTTCTCTGCATAGTCCGATTGTGAAATGAAATGGGTCGCCATCCCATGGCGCACATCGTCTAACTCTATGGTGATTAACTGCCCTTCTTTGTCCATATGTTTTGCCAATAACAAAGAAGAATATCCGATAGCAGTCCCAACTTCTAACACTCGTTTCGGTTTGTACAAACCGATTAAGTCTTCAAAGAGTTCTACTTCCGATTCTCGCAAAATTGGCACATCATGCAAGAGTGCATAAATGCGTTGTTCATTTAAAATCTCTTTAATTTTCATAAATTTGATCCACTATTTTTAAATGTTCTTCATAGGTTTTCGTGAAATGATGGTGGCCTTCTTTGTCAGCCACAAAGAATAAATAGTCTGTAGCAGGTGCATAGAGAACAGCCTCCATGGATTTGATACCTGGATTTGCAATTGGCCCTGGTGGCAATCCTTTATGAAGGTATGTATTGTATGGACTTTCTAGTTTCGTATCTTCAATGGTGATGAGCGGTTTTGGATACCCTAGAATGTATTGGATACTAGCACAAGATTCTAAAGGCATGCCAGTTTTTAAGCGTTGGCGGAACACAGCAGCAATGATTGGTCTATCTTCATCAAACTTTGCCTCTTTTTCCACTAACGAAGCTAAGGTAATAAACTCAAAAATGGTCATACCTTGGGCTTCAATATCTTGGCGCATTTTCGGCGTCAATTGACGGTTCATTTCGTCCGCCATGATGGCCATTACATCTTCTGCTTTGCTGCCTACGGGAATCTCATAAGTGCTAGGGAATAGGAATCCTTCCACCCGATACGTAACAGGCTTCGTGCCTACCATGTACTCGTAAGGCGTATAGGTCTTTCCTTTTTCCATGAAAGCATACTGCGTATCGATGCCTTGCTCCTCGATGCGTTTCCCAATTTCACCGATAGTAAATCCCTCGGGAATGGTGAGTTTCACCGTTTGTAATCTACCTTGTTGGAGTAGTCCAATAATCTCGCTTAAACTAGAGTGATGAGGAATTTGGTAATACCCATGTTGCAACTTATCCATAGTGCCTGTTAAACGCAAAGCTCCACGGAACACAGTTGGTGATGTAATGAGACCTCTTTCATAGAGTACATCCCCAATCTCTGCACCGGTTTGGTTCTCACTAATGACAACCGTTTCTACCTCTTCCTTTGACCTGCCAGTCCAAGGAATATAATACATACCTGCTAGCGTGCCCAGTACGGTCACTAACAGAATCGCTACACATCCGTAGATGTATTTTACATATTGTTTCACAGCAATCTCCTTTTCAATGAATACTATATTATACCATTTTAGGAGTGTATATAGCAATTTTTCTATATACAGAAAAAGGGCTGTCACTCTTCTACAGCCCCTTTCATTATTTATTCTTCTTCACTTTCATCAAAGAAAATTTGTATACTTCGCCATCCATATGCATGGACTGGTTCATCGATATGAACTATCAGCTGTTCTTCCTCTGTTCTACCCACAGAATCACCGTCTGTTAACTCTTTGCCAGATGTCAGTACATAATTCGCCACGCTAAGGATATAATTCCAAGCACGTTCTGGATCCCATGGACAATGCAAGAATTCCACATTTAATTGGCCGAACTCTTCCATGCCACTGGTATACAAAGATATGGTTCCATCTTCTTCAAAATCAATATCAACCCACACTAGGTTCACCATAGGCAACACATCATCTCGTAACTGTTCCGTTTCCTCATGGTACTTCTTCGCTTCATAGAGAACGTCATTTGTATAGATAGCTGTAGCTCCCATTTGCTCCGTCACCACTGAAAGTAATTTCGCTAATAAGATTCCTTCTTCTAATGGCTTACCATGTCCTTCTACAATGCTAATCGCCACATGGCTTGTGTGTTGGGTTACCGCATCCAATGCATCGTCCCAAAGATAATTACGAATAGCCCCTTGCGTAACAATTTCCATCGGCATGGTAAAGGAAAATGGTGCTACCATTACTTTATAGTCATCAATGACTAAGAAGTATGCCTCCTCCATCTCCTCTTCTTCGACGGTATCCACATCTTTTGTGGTAACGGCTGCACGGACTTTCATCCCCTCTGGACTCGTTACGGAAACAATATCCCATTGAGCGAGCAAATCCTTTTTAAATCGTTCCACATCAAAGGAAGTATTTTCTAACAATACTATGCCCATACATCCACGTCTGCCAATCACAGGACCCATACCATGTTCCAAGATAGAGCCAATGTCATCTCCTA
>CALGLI010000203.1 GCA_937930265.1 uncultured Veillonella sp.
AGTTAGAGGTACAATTCAGTATGATTCTATGCACATCGCTTGGAATGGGGATGTAATACTGCAAAATGTATCATTACGGGATGAAAATGACCATTTGGTAGCAGCTGTTCCTACTATGAATGTATCAATGAAATGGACATCTGTTCCATCTATTTTGATGGGGAATTCAAGTGGTGCAGCCATCGTTTCTACCATTACGTTAGAGAAACCAGACGTTCATGTGTGGCAATTAGCTGATGGGTCTTGGAATGTAAATTCTTTATTAAAACCATCATCAAAAAATGATAAGAAATCATTTGATGGCAATATCGTTATTAATGATGCTACAGGTGCTGTTCGATTTAAAGATGGCAATGTACATAAGTTAGCCAATCTAGATGGTAATATAGCCTTAAATGTTGATGGTATGACAAAAGGAGCATTAAATGGCCTTTTAGATGATCATTCTATTGCTGTTAATGGCTCAGTTGATATGAATAAAATGGATAATTTTGATGTATTCGTTCAAGCTGAGGCCGTTGAACTAGCAGGCATTATGAGTATAGCTCCATCCAATCAAAATCTATCTATAACATCTGGTGTGGTGCGTGATGTAAAAACACAGATTACAGGACGTGAAGGAACGTATTCCATGTCTGGTAATTTAGCTTTCGATGGCGTAGGTGGTACCTATAAAAATGAATCTACTACATATCAAATCGGACGGGGCAATGGGAAAATCTTCTTCCAAAATAATACTGTTTTAATCAGTCATAGTGGCTGGTATGTAAACGATCAAGCCGTTAAGGTGAATGGATTGGTAACACTAGAGGATGAGGTTGTTTTAAACTTAAATGCGGTTTCTGATTCTATAGCTTTAGAGGCTTTCACCAAAAATCAAATTACTGGCAACGTAGGTGGTCGTGTTCATGTCGGTGGCACTAGTGTTAATCCGTATGTTTCTGGCTCTATCAAGAGTAATGCAATCTCTTATGATAACTATCAGATTGATAGTGGAGAGGCTAATTTTACTTACTCTAATGGTATAGTGGATGTTCATGATGCTTCATTATACATTGGCAATGGTAGCGTAAAAGCTAAAGGGCAATATGGCATTGATAGCGGTGAGTTTTCTATTGATGGCACTATTCATAATGCAGATATAGCTCCATTTACCCAAAATTTGTCTACACCGGTGTCAGGTGTTGTGAATGGTAAATTTTCTGTTAGAGGTAAAAATAGTAATATTACCTCCTTAGCAGGTAATATAGTGGGAACAAGTTTATCCGTGCGTGGGATCTCCATTGATTCTGCTCAAGTTAGCTTTAATAATGTTGGTAGCTTAACGAATATAGCTCTTACGGGATCGATAGGAGATGGACAACTTAGTGGATACGGAACGATTGATAATAATCAATTACAGCTATCCCTGTCGGCTGATTCAATAGATGCATCTCATTTTTCAAGTCTTGTTGGGGATAGTATATCTGGCAACATAACGGGTTATGCCACTGTTGCAGGAAGTTTAGATAATCTATTAGTGAATGGTAATATTACTAGCCCTGAGATTGTGTATGGTGGGGCTCATTTTAATTCTATTAATGCAGGTTTTACGATTAAAGATCATGTATTAGAATTAACCGATACATCTATCGGCGATGGAGATGGTGCTATTACTATAGGTGGTACGCTTGATTTAAATACTAATGCTCTTAATATGCGAGCTCGCGCCAAAGCCGTTCGTATAGAAAATTTAATTAGACCATTTTACGATGCTCCAATTACTGGTTGGTTTGAATCTGAAAATGAAATTCGTGGTACTTTAAATAACCCATATGTTCAGGGGCACGTTCATTTATATGATGGCTCTTATAATGGCAAATTAATTAGTGATGCAAAGGCTGATTATACATTAGAAAATCAGGTTCTTTCATTGCCTAAGTTTACTGTTCAAGGATATGGCGCCGTAATTCAAGGCTCTGGTACTGTGTCAGAAGATGCTTTGAATATCGATTTAGAAGGTAAAGATATAGATATTGGTCGGTTGTTAGTCAATACTGATTATGATGTAAAAGGTTATGTACAGGCTAAGGGGCATATCGGAGGCTCTTTATATAATCCTAATTTTAATGGATCAGTAACATCTAACTTCTTAACCATCAATGGTGAAGGTGTCACTAATATCTTTGGTACATTATATGCCGATAAAACCGTTGTTAATCTGGAAAAATTTGAATTTGATGAAGAGCAAGGTGGTCACTATAAGTCTCGTGCCGGCATGTCTACTGTGGGCGATAAGAGATTATTTGGTACATTACAGGTGACAAATGGTCGTGTAAGTAATCTATTATCTTTACTGGGGAAACCGGTGGATAAACTAGACGGTTCTTTGAGTGGTACAGTTGATTTAGGTGGTACCTATGGCAATCCAAGCCTTA
>CALGLI010000204.1 GCA_937930265.1 uncultured Veillonella sp.
TAGTATATATATTTATATTATTCATAATGTGTATGGGAGTATCATTATGACCCGTAAAAAGTGGCTCCTTATCGGTGCAGCGATTTTAGGTTTGTCTAGTATTGTTGGTGCCAGCATCAATCCTATGGCTCAAACTTACATTGCACCTATGGTTAAAGAACAAGTAAATAATGTCATAAACGGATCTATAGACTATGATTCTCTCCGAATTAATTGGAATGGTGATGTTGTTCTAACAGATGTGACTATCAAAGATAGAGATGGTCATTTAGTTGGAACTGCTCAAGAGGTAGCTGTAGGAGTTAAATTATCTTCTTTGCCGAAGATTGTCGGTGGCAACACATCAGGGGCTACGGCTATTTCTAGTGTAATCGTTGAGGCGCCAGATTTTCATATATGGCAACTAGCTGATGGGTCGTGGAGTATAACTAAGTTAGTAAAACCATCCGATCCAAATAAGTCGGGTACTTTTGATGGCTCTGTGACTATTAATGATGGTCGCGTAGCGCTACGTACTAAAGATGGAATAAAGAGGAATGTAGAAAATCTTGATGGGACTATGGCGCTTGATATGAGTGGCATGTCTAAAGGTGCCTTTACTGCTGATGTAGATGGTTCCGCAATTACCTTGAATGGCAAAATTGATATGAACAATGTATCTAATTTTGATCTCTTTGTACAAGCTGATGAAATTGATACTGCTGGTATTATGAGTTTTGTTCCACTTCGTAAGGATCTATCTGTAACGAGTGGTAAGTTACAAGATTTACATTTAAATCTTAAAAGTGAAGATGGCAAATACATTATGAGTGGTAATGTAGGCTTTAAAGGTTTAACAGGCACTTATAAACGGGGTAATACAATTTATAATATTACCGATGGCACGGGTCGCATTATGCTTAATAATGATCAAATCGTTATTAGTCGTAGTTCTTGGAGGGTAAATGATCAAGTAACAAAGATCAATGGCTTAGTTACACTAGGCAAAGATGAAGAGTATTTAAATCTTAATGTTGTGGCCGATAAAGTAGATTTAGAGGCGATAACAGACGTCGGTGTTTCTGGTATTGTAGGTGGGCGTGCACATATTGGTGGCACGACAGTAGCTCCACGTGTAGATGCAACGATTGCTAGTGATGGTATTTCTTATAATGGTTACTATATTGATCGTTTACAAGGTGATATTGTATATGATAACGGTTTAGTTCGTACGGATGATGTGCGCCTATCAGTAGGCGAAGGTAGTGCAAAGGTTAAGGGCCAATATGTGGTTGATACAGGGGATTTTGATACTACTATAAAGATTCAAAATTTACCTTTAGGCACTTTCACAAAAGATATGACCTCGCCAGTTACAGGTAATATCGATGGTGAGATGCGTATCTTAGGAAAAAATAATCAAGTTACAGATGTTGTAGGCTCTGTTGAAGGTCGCCAAATAGGCATTCGCGGTGTTGTAGTTGATACTGCAAAAGCTAACTTTACGCATGCTGATAATAGTACAAATATGACCGTTGTAGGCACTATAGGAGATGGGGCGCTAAGCGGATATGGCTATATCCAAAATGGTAATATAGATGCCACTATTTCCGGTAATGCATTGCCATTGACCGCACTAAGTCCTATTATTGGTCAAGATGTTGATGGCACCTTGAATACCTCTTTTGCGATACAAGGTACATTGGATAATCCAAATGTAATGGGCACTGTATGGGGGCAAGAGGTACATTATAAAGGGGCTCGATTCAATAATATCCATGGAGATATTAAGCTAGATAACCATATTCTCACTATCACCAATGGACATATTGGTGATGGCGATGGGGGCTATGATGTTAATGGTTGGTATAATCTTAATACAGATGTGTTAGATCTAAATGCCAAGGCTCGGGCTGCTCGTATTGAAAATGTGATTCGTACTGTTACAGATGTTCCTATTACAGGTTGGTTTGAAACAGACAATCATATTACAGGGACGGCTGCAAATCCGATTATAGAAGGTCGTGCTCATTTGTGGGATGGTTCTGCTTATGGCAAACTCGTGACCAATGCGTTTGCAAAATATAACTATCAGAATGATACATTAGAGCTTTATAGATTTGATATTGAAGGTTATGGTGCAACTATCACAGGTGGCGGTACAGTATCTAAAGAAGCAATTAATATTGATTTTGAAGGCAAAAAAATTGATATGGGCAGATTGCTCATTAATACGGATTACAAAGTTGATGGTTTGCTATCTGGTCGAGGACAAATTACTGGATCTGTGGATAACCCTCAATTCAATGGCTATATTTCATCCGATGCCTTATCAGTTAATGGGGAATTATTGAACGATATTCATGGTCGTGTTTATGCAGATAAATCGGTTGTAAATGTGCAAGATTTCACCTTTGCTGAAGCCGATGGTGGTCGCTACACTGCTAAAGGTGGTATGAAGTTTGATGATAGTAGACAACTATTTGGTGTATTAGATGTTACTAATGGTAGCGTAAAGAATTTGCTAACCTTGCTAGACCGGTCCAATGAACACATTGATGGCAAATTAAATGGTTCTGTTGAAATCGGAGGTACACGCGACAATCCAAGCGTTAATGTAACAGGCAAGATTAATGATGTAAGTATTGATGAAAAGATTGTTGGTGATGCAACTATCGATGCAAGTCTTGCTAATCGTAAATTCAAAGTTACAACTTTGAAACTGCCTGTTGATGAAGGTCTTATTGCAATAGGCGGTACGATGGATCTTGATGGTCAAGCGGACTTACAGGTTGCATTAAAGGATGTTGATATAGTACCGTTCTTGCCACTTATGGGTAAGGATATTCAAGCTACTGGTTGGGTGACTGGCGTTGTAAATATCACTGGGGAAACTAAGAATCCTAAAGTAGAATTATCCGGTGCTGTAGAGTCGGGGTCCTTTAATGGTGTTGGTATTGATGAAGGTTTTGTATTGGCTACAATGCAAGATCAAGTTATTCAGATTCAACGAATTCAAGGTGCCAAAAGTGGGTATAAACTTAGCGTCTATGGTAAGATTCCATTAGCGGCAATCTTTACGTCTGGGTATATTCCAGCAAATGATAGCAAATCTATGGATGTAACTATTGATTTTAACGAAGCAGATATGGCTGTTATCCCTCTTCTTACAACTAGTGTTAAGGAGGCAACAGGTCCGTTAAAAGGCACGGTTCACATTACAGGCACTATTGATCAGCCTGAAGCATATGGTACTGTATCCGTACGTAATGGTACGATGAAATTAGCAAGTGTAGAAAATCAAATTACTGGTATTGATGGTGACTTAATTTTCTCTGGTCAACAAGGTGATTTCCAATCCCGTATTAATATGGGCAAAGGCTCAGCTGGTTTGGCTGCTAAAGTAAATTGGTCCGGACATACTCTTACTAATTACAAGGCGGCAGTTCAGCTAGAAGATTTAGAGGTTCGCAGTGAATATGTAAGAGGACCGTTGAATGGTGAACTTTATATTGCTGACCGAGATGGATTGCCGACCCTTATTGGTACTTTAAATCTTGAAAAGATTCAATTCAAAATTCCTCTTTCCTTACAATCTAGTGAAAGTACCAAAGATATGGGGGTGGATGTTACTGTTCATGCGGGTAAAGGTGTACGTTTATATGATCGCACCTTATACAACATGTTTATCAGTGGCGATGTTCATTTTGGTGGATCCTTACAAAATCCAACTGCTAGTGGTCAATTCGATGTTAGAAATGGCACGTTTAAGTATTTGAGCCATGTATTTAATATTACAAAAGGGAATGCTCATTTCGTAGGTGGCTCTTATTTACCAAACTTACAATTAGAGGCTGAAACAAATGTAAGTAATTACACTATTATGCTTGGCGTAAAAGGGACAGTGGATCATATGGACTTATCATTGTCCTCTAATCCTAGACTGTCTAGAAAGCAAATCATTTCCATGTTGACCTTCGGCCGCGGTGCAGATTCAAATAGTAGTACTTTGA
>CALGLI010000205.1 GCA_937930265.1 uncultured Veillonella sp.
AAATAAGATTTCAAACTTATTTTTTCAAGGAATTTTTCTTCCTCTTTTATATCTGCATCAAAAAAATCTTCGCAATACCCATATTCTTTTTTCACTTGATCTAGCTCACGCTCTACCGCTTTCGCATGGTCAAGCATTTGTTGCACTTTACCTACTACTTCTTGCGGTTTTGCTTTCACAAGAGAAGCTACAGATTTGACTGTTTGTTCTTCT
This sequence comes from uncultured Veillonella sp., assembly GCA_937930265.1. Classification (GTDB taxonomy): domain Bacteria; phylum Bacillota; class Negativicutes; order Veillonellales; family Veillonellaceae; genus F0422. Next base: position 214 of record CALGLI010000205.1, read on the forward strand.
TGCTGTGCTAAGGCAAGGGCTGCTTTACCTGTGACCGCTTCAATACGGCGCACGCCAGAACCGATACCACCTTCAGAGATAATACGGAATTGACCAATAAATCCTGTATTTTCCACGTGAGAACCACCACACAATTCGATGGAGAATTCTGGTACGGATACAACACGCACTTCGGAACCATATTTTTCCCCGAACAATGCCATAGCACCTTTTGCTTTCGCTGCATCAATGGACATAGTTTCTACTTCCAATGTGGAGGCACGAAGAATTTGTTCGTTCACCATATTCGTGATGGTTTGTAACTCTTCTCCTGTCACAGGGGAGAAATGTGTAAAGTCAAAGCGCAAGTAGTCTGGTGTCACCAAGGAACCTGCTTGGTTCACATGAGTGCCCAATACAGAACGTAAGGCAGCATGCAATAAGTGCGTTGCTGTGTGGTTACGCGCCATATGTTGACGGCGTTCTACATCGACTTCGAATGTTACTTCGTCGTTCACAGAAATGCTACCTTCTACCACGGTACCTACATGGTAGGTAGTGCCTTCTGGTAATTTTTTCGCTGTGTGCACTTCTACTTTACCCAATGGGCCTACGATAAAACCAGTGTCACCTAATTGTCCGCCCCCTTCTGCATGGAATGGAGTCGTTTTTACAATGATCGTCACATCTTGACCATCTTCAGCACGGTCGATAGCTTTCGCCCCTTCACCGATAAGAAGTACTGTAGATGCTGTAGCGCTTTCATCATCAGAAATATGTTCATTGGATAAATGGGTAATATCTGGAGTAGCTACTTTTGCATCTACATCTTCACGAGCCTCACGAGCACGAGTACGTTGTTCATTCATGGCACTTTCAAAACCGGCTTGGTCGATTGTGAAACCTGCTTCGTGAGCGATTTCTTCTGTCAATTCCCAAGGGAATCCGTAAGTATCATATAATTTGAATACGTCTTGACCTAGTACTGTCATAGCACCATCCGCTTTTAATGCATCCAACAATTGGCTCAACATATCTAAACCAGATGCCAATGTTTGGTTGAATCGTTCTTCTTCGTTCGCCACAACACGTTTTACAAAGTCTTGTTTTTCCACGATGTTAGAGATAGCTCCACCTAGGATATCTACTACGATATCTACTAGTGGCACTAAGAATGGACCTTGGATACCTAGTAGACGACCATGACGAACAGCACGGCGCAATATACGGCGAAGTACATATCCACGGCCTTCATTGGATGGTAATACACCATCAGCAATCAATGCTACGATGGCACGAATATGGTCAGCAATAACTTTCAAAGAAACATCTGTATTCGCATCTGTATGATACGTAACACCTGCTTTTTTCGCTGTAGCTTCGATGATTGGGAAAATCAAATCTGTTTCAAAGTTGCTTTCTTTATTTTGCAATACAGATGCTAACCGTTCTAAACCAGCGCCTGTATCGATGTTTTTCTTAGCTAATGGTTCGTATGTACCTTCTGCGGTGCGGTTGAATTGCGTGAACACAAGGTTCCAAATTTCAAGGAAACGGTCACAATCACAACCTGGTGCACAGTTTGGATCATCGCAACCACGTTCCGGCCCTAAGTCGAAGAAAATTTCACTATCTGGACCGCATGGACCTTCGCCAATTTCCCAGAAGTT
>CALGLI010000206.1 GCA_937930265.1 uncultured Veillonella sp.
AATAGATTACCATTTATTTTCGTAGAATACTTGTGTCCACATAGAAACTTCTGACAATGTTGGGTGCGGAGCCATAGCCTCACCAATGGAGATAACAGATTGTGGATCCAAGTACCGTGTTAAACCTTGTGCACGTAGTTTTTTTGTTGTAGTAGAACCGATTTCTTCATGAACAGGAACTAATTTCACTTCACCACTGTTCATTAGATGTACATATGGCTGGAACAAGGTCGATGCTTGTGGTCCCACGATATGAGCCCCTAATAGACGATTCGTAGCTTTGTCTACCACTACTTTAATAAACCCATCGTGTACATCACCTTTATCAATGCCAAGGGCCATACCTTTTGCAGAGTTAGAATAATGGTTGATACCAACACCTACATCATAACCAGCTTCCTTTGCTTCCGCTTCTGTCATACCAATTCGACCTTCTTCTGGGTATGTGAACGTCACCATAGGAATCAAATGATAGCGTGCCCAACGATAGTCTGTTGGAGATGTGGCACGATATAAGTTATGAGAGATAATGTCTCCTTCATAGTTAGCACGATGACGGAACGCTGCATTCCCATTCACATCACCTAAGGCATACACACCTTCTACAGATGTTTCCAAAAATTCATTAGTTTTAATCCAACCACCTGGTAATTGTTCAATATGCGTATTTTCTAGGTGTAAATCTTCTACGGATGGAGCGATACCCGTAGCCACTAAGATTTCATCTACACGAATTTCAGACACTTCACCAGTAGTACGGTTTTTCACAGTGATTACTTTATCACCATTGTCTACTCGCACATTATCACATACAGTATCTGTTAATACGTTCACTCCAATGGCTTTCATTTCTTCTAAAATATGTGCAGAAATCGCTTCATCTTCTTTTGGCAATAAACGCACATTACGTTGGATTAATGTCACTTCCGTACCTGCCGCAGCAAAAACGCCAGCAAATTCTGTACCAATAGGACCACCACCAAATACAGCTAGTCGTTTATATGGTGTCTTAGGGTATTCATTGCCAAATAGTTTTTCACTAGTAATATAACCCGCTTCTTCTAAGCCGTCCACATGATTTACTTTAGAATGACCACCGGTACCAATGATAATAGTAGGTGCCGTAATTTCCTCTGTTTTTGTACCATCTTGTAATGTTACATATAACACTTTATCGCTTACGAACGTAGCTGCTCCATGGTATACATCAGCATTATCAAAGCTTTCATAAAACTCTTTGACCCCTTCGCTTTTATTGATGGCTTTCCATACACGTTCGCTCACTACATCCCAGTTAAGAGTCGGTGTGGCAGTTTCTACACCAATTTTTTTCCAACCATGGCTTTCATGTACCACATCCGCTGCAGTAACCATCACCTTGGTAGGAATACAGCCACGTGTTAAACAAGTGCCACCAAAGCCTGTTTTTTCAATAACAGCTACACGTTTACCTGCTTTTAATGCTGCATCAGCTACTAAGCTAGCACCACCAGTACCAATTACGATTACATCATATTGTTTCATTTACGTCATCCTTTCTAAACCAATGGATAATCTTTATTCTTTGTATATAGTATACCATACATCGACTATTTTAGATATGAGAATTTTTACTATTTTCCATTGGCAATGGAATCTAACAATTCAATATACGTTTCTTTTGTTAAAGGAGCGTCAAAGTTTTCTAGAATTTCTTCCGCTACCTGTGCTTCATCATATAATAAATCA
>CALGLI010000207.1 GCA_937930265.1 uncultured Veillonella sp.
GCTACTGGCGTCATTGCTACCGGCGGTCGTGACACAGAATGGGTACGCCAAGAAATTCGCCAATGCAAATCTTTAACAGATAAACCTTTTGGCGTGAACTTGATGTTAATGGCACCCAACCTAGATGATATCTTAGCTGTTATCGTAGAAGAAAAACCTGCCTTCGTTACCTTAGGTGCCGGCAATCCTGTTCCTTTCATCGAACCATTACATGCAGCAGGTATTAAGGTTATCCCTGTAGTACCAAATGTGAAATTAGCTAAACGTGTGACAGCAGCAGGAGCTGATGCACTTATCATTGAAGGCCAAGAGGCGGGCGGTCATATCGGTACACAAACGACGATGGCTTTACTTGAAAACGTAGTACCAGAAGTAGATATCCCTGTGGTTATCGCTGGCGGTATTGTTGACGGCAGAGGTCTTGCAGCAGGTCTTACTATGGGCGCTGCTGGCGTGCAAATGGGATCTCGTTTCATTTTGGCAGAAGAATGTAAAATGCATCAAAATTGTAAAGATGCTATCATCAACGCTACTGACACTGATTCCACTGTAACAGGTCTTACTTTCAACCATGGCGTACGTGGTCTTAAAAGTGAATTTACGGCTCGTTATTTAGAAGCTGAATATAGCTGTGCTCCTAAAAGTGAATTGACAGCCATGGCTATTGGCACTAATAAAAAAGCAGCTGTTGACGGAGACACTGTGAACGGCGTTGTGCAAGTGGGACAAGGCTTAAACCGCTTAACACAAGTAGAACCTGCCAAAACCATCGTAGAATCTGTTGTGGCTGAGGCAAAAGAAGCTATTAAACAAGCGCAACGTTTTATCTAAACCAAATATATCTACAAATTTATAAACGATTCAGTAAACGAATATAGTTCATTAGATGTCATAAATTCCAATATGTTTCTATAGTATTCCTGTTTTTCTTTTATGCTAATAGAAATAGATTATTTCTTGAACTAATATCCTATTATTACTGAAATGTACGCTACATATATCGTAATGATTTACAGCCATATCTAGGAGGATAAAATGCTACCATTTAAAGGAAAGTATCCAAAATTAGATCCAAAAAGTCACGCTATGCCAGGTGCTGAGCTTGCTGGCGATGTAGAATTAAAAGAATATGCCTCTGTATGGCAAAATGTATCTGCCCGTGGAGACGTTAACAAAATTGTGGTAGGTCGCTACTCCAACGTACAAGATAATTCCGTACTTCATGTAGACGATGACCACGCTTGTATCCTTGGTGACTTTGTAACCATTGGTCACAGCGCTATCATCCACGCCTCTACCCTAGAGGACCACGTATTAGTGGGTATGGGGGCTATCGTTCTTAGCCGTTGTCACATCGGCCGCGGCTCCATCATCGGCGCAGGCGCTCTCGTCCTAGAAGGCACAGAAATCCCGCCCTACTCTCTTGTGGTAGGTAGCCCTGCCAAAGTCATCCGTACAGACGAAACAATGATTACAAAAATCCACAACCAAGCGGTGAAATACAAAACACTGTGGACTAAAGAATATGGATTTTTACCAGATGCTGATGGTGAAGTGTGGGATCCTAGCCAAACTATTGTCTAGCGCAATACAAT
>CALGLI010000208.1 GCA_937930265.1 uncultured Veillonella sp.
CGGTCGCATTTACAGGTATTTGCATAAAGCAAAATAAGAACAGAGCAAAGCAAGAAGAAATTAAAGCGATAGTCATTCGTTTCATTAGAAGACTCCTTTCGATTTATATATATAGAAATATATTTATTATTTATTCTAACATAGGTAGTAGCAGATATGAATAGTATATTAATAAAAACCACGAATATCAGTGATAATACTGACATACGTGGTTTTCTCATATCTTAAGTATCTATTACTTATTAGTTAGGGAAAATATATCCATCGATAGCATCGGCTTGTGTAATTTTGCTGTTTACGATGTAAGGCTGTTCTACACCGTGGAAGTTACGAGTGCCGATAGTTCCTTCCATTGTATACCAAGTATGCTCTAATAATGGCGTAGTAGAGGAGTACTCAGTAGGTAATCCGAATGGTGACATATCTGCTACACAACAAATCATTAGATCACGAGCTAATACAAAATCGTTACCTTGTAATGCTTTGTCATGATAAGAAATATAGCCTGTAGCAGATACGGTATATCCTTTATACTTTTCAATGTGATTAGATACTTTTAAAATAGTATCGTAATAATTTCTAGATGTTAATGTAATGTGTCGATGGGTGTCATCGATACCATCGCCAATATTTTTATAATCGTTCGTTGGAACTGGTTCTTTGGTAATGGAAATAACTTGATCTACCGGTTCTTCTGCTGGTAATGCAAAGGCTTGGGCATGGAAGATGGATGGACTTAATAGTAAAGTACATAATCCGTATAGGATAGCATTTCGATACGAAGAGCCATAGGATTTACGGAATATGTTTTTGCTCGCTTTAATCGTGCTCCATAATAGTAATAATGTCAAGGCCCATAGTAAAGCGATGATATAGGAATTAGGGGCAATTAAGCGATAGATGGAGCCTGTTGTTAATAAATATAACAAGGACAGGCTGCAGCTAGCAGAGGCTACGATTTCTACCGCTGCGTGGATGTTAATTGTAGGAATGTATTTCATAGTGCATAACCTCCTATGATCGAAAATAGTATACATATAATCGTTGTTCCCAGAATAATGGAAATACTATATACTTTCACAAAGGAATTAGGGAACAGATTTCGTAATAAGACGTAGTTTTTAATGTCTAATAGAGGTCCAAACAGTAAGAATGCCAAGATTCCTGGTAAAGGAATAACGTTCATAAAGGACCGGGCGATAATGGCATCTGCAGTAGAGCAGATGGATACGCAAAAGGCGAGTGCCATCATGCCGAAGATGACTAAAATGGAGCCAGATAAGGATATATCTTGCAACCATTGTTTAGGTAAAAATAATTGTAACCCACTACTTAGTATAGACCCAATTATGATAAAGGGCAATAGGCGTAAGGTTTCTTCTTGTAATCTTCCGAAAAATCCTATGTCTTTTGACAGTGATTTTACTAGAGTTAATTGTTTCCATGGAGGGAATGCATCGGTACGACCGCAGATACGAGGGCCACAATATTGGCTTACAATGAAAGCTAGCAAAATTCCTAGTAAAGGTCGTCCCCAGAGAATCATAGGTTCCTTTGGGAACGCATAATAGGTGGAGAGTAAGACGATGGGGTTTAACAAGGGACTAATCATCGTAAAGAATAGACTAACTTTCGGTTCCATACCTTGCCGTGTTAGGCTGCGTAAGATAGGGATTACCGCGCAGTCACAGAGTGGCATAGTACATGCCATGATAATAGCTAGTATATAGGCAAATATAGGAGACCGATGTAAATATTTTTCGATGCGATAGGGAGAGGCATATTGTTCTACGATGACAGAAATACCAGTCCCTAAGAGCAAGAATGGTATCATCTGTAATAAGATGGCCGTGGTCATAGTTACCCAATTAGGCTGTGCATAAAACATATATCCCAATGCCAATAGGATAGGGATGATCGCATATTGTTTCCATCGAGGTTTAGACGTTTGTATTGGTTTTGTAATAGGCCATTGCTTCACATCTTCGCAGGCAATCCAAGTGCTATTAGGAGCTAATTCAATATACTCTTTAGCCTTTTCTTGCGTAGTATTGCCCAGTATGACCGTATCGCTATAGCGAATTTGTGAAAGAGGAATTTCACCTAAATATGGTAGTTGTGACTCAATCCATATAGGATGGGTAACATAATAGATATGTTTTATAGTTAGCATATCTCCTAAGGGAGAGCGGAGAAAAAGTGTTTCAAAATGTTCTAAAGACCCCATCCCATTCCATTCAATCCAGAGTTCACGATACGGGTGTTTTCTTAGTACTTGTTGACAAGGGGAGATTGTAGTATGGGGGTCATCGTCAATGGAGAAAGTATGAACTCGTTCGTTGGAAAGAGCAGGACTCTGTAAGCCCTGCTCAAACTGAAAGAGAAGAACATTTGAAATTTTATGACTTTCAATACCTGCCGTGATGGCACTTGTCTTTCCTGAACCTAGAAAGCCCATCACTACATAGGTGGGAATAGTTTGCATAGTGTTACATCGTTCCATTAATAAAAGACTGCAACGCATCATTGTTCAAAGAAGGACCAATGATAGTTAAATATGAATCATGTAATGTGGTAGGAGTAATTTCTAAACCACTTCCATTGTATTGTACCAAAGCTTGCCCGCCAGTGGAAAGAGGAATACACCCTTTCAATCGTAAGATATGACCAGTTGTATTTGTTTCGACGAGAGCCTTTAAATGATGTTGCCACTCATCAATGGTGCGAGGTAAGGTGCATTCTACAGTGCATGTCAAGAAGGCATCTTTAGCCTGAGCATGATGTGCGATGTGATCATGGTGAGGAATCTCAGGGTGATTCCGTGCCGTATGGTGACCTTCATGATTTTCAATATTCTT
>CALGLI010000209.1 GCA_937930265.1 uncultured Veillonella sp.
AACCAACGGCAGATGGCATACGACCTAGCAAGGCAGATACTTCGGAACCAGCTTGGATGAAACGGAAAATGTTATCTACGAATAACAACACGTCTTGTTGTTGCACATCACGGAAATATTCCGCCATTGTCAAACCTGTTAAAGCTACGCGCATACGAGCTCCCGGTGGCTCATTCATTTGTCCATATACAAGAGCTGTTTTAGACAATACGCCAGACTCTTTCATTTCATTCCAAAGGTCATTCCCTTCACGGGTACGTTCACCAACGCCTGCGAATACTGAGTAACCACCGTGTTCTGTAGCGATGTTATGAATCAATTCCATAATCAGAACCGTTTTACCTACACCGGCACCGCCAAATAGACCGATTTTACCACCTTTTACATATGGCGAAATTAAGTCTACCACTTTAATACCAGTTTCTAAGATGTTAGTTTCTGGTGCTAATTCATCAAATTTTGGTGCAGCACGGTGAATTGGCCAATGTTCATTCACTTTCACTTCTGCTGGATCATGGTCAACCGTTTCCCCTAATACGTTGAAAATACGACCTAGTACACCATCACCAACAGGAACGGAAATAGCGGCACCTGTGTCCACGGCTTCCATACCACGAGTCAATCCATCGGTGGAACTCATGGCTACACAACGAACTGTGTCATCACCTAAATGTTGCATTACTTCTACAACAATCTTAGATGCTTGTTCGTCGCCTTTTGTAATAGTAATTGCGTTGTAAATAGCAGGCAATTCACCTTTTGGGAAGACAACGTCTACCACAGGTCCAATAACCTGAACTACTTTACCTATATTTGTACTCATATACGAGATACTCCTTTATCTATTATTGCAATGCGTTTGCACCGCCTACGATTTCAGAAATTTCGTTAGTAATACCTGCTTGGCGCAACTTATTGTATTCTAAGTGCAAGGTACCAATCAATTCGCCTGCATTATCAGTAGCGGATGTCATGGCCGTCATACGGGCACCTAATTCACTAGCCGCCCCATGTAGCAATGCATTATATACAGTGCTTTCCACATAGGCTGGCAACAATTGTTCCAATACAGATCCTTGATCTGGATAGAATAAACTTTCACCAGTTGCTTCTATATCTGTTTCTAATGAAAGAGGTAATAAGCGCTCATGAGTCACTTCTTGCAATAAGGAGTTCACAAACTTAGTGTATACCAATACTACTTCATCCACCTCGCCAGATAAGAACATGGTTTTCACTTGTTCCACAATGTCTTGAGCGTGATGAAAGCCTGGTTTATCAGAAAACCCTTGCAACTCAGAGACTACAGAATAGCCATGACCTGTAAAGTATTCCGTTGGCTTACGACCCACTGTGAATAGGCCATAGGCATCTGTTGACGTATCCTTGAGCAAGGATTGCACGTATTTAATGATATTACTAGTATAGGCACCAGCCAAACCTTTATCAGCACCTACCACCACATAGGCTACCTTCTTCACAGGGCGAACTGTGAGTAGCGGTAAATCTGCGCCCCCATCTAGAGAGGATATGCTTTGATGCAACATGTGGCGGAGACGTTCTGTATAAGGTTCAGTACCTTTCGCTTTTTGTTGTGCACGACGTAGACGAGCAGATGCTACCATTTTCATAGCTTTTGTAATTTGCTGCGTATTAGTGACACTTTTTATACGCTTGCGTAAGTCTTGTGCACTACTCATAGATTACGCCTCCTCTGGTAATAATTCGTGAGTAGCACCAAAGACATCAATACATTCTAAAATCGCTTGTTGCAATATTTTTTCTGTATCTTCTTCTAATTTCTTAGTATCTC
>CALGLI010000210.1 GCA_937930265.1 uncultured Veillonella sp.
TTCATATAAATAATCTAGTATTTTATGCAATACTGTGGCTAAATAATTTTCACAACTACTCTATTCTAACAACCAACTGATGATATCTTGTTTGCAGAATCAATTACTTAAACTTTTATTTTCACAGGTTTAGGGGATAATTACCTATTTTTAATAATTTACCATACTTACTCTTTCTCAAAAGTTGGTCTATTTTACATGAATAATACCACCATGTGTTATAGAGGCTAATAAAGCAAATGGAAAGATAAAGGAGCTGTCCCATGCTACCAGCTCCTTTGGTTATTATATGAAGTTTGATTATAAGGAATATCCATCCTTCAACAGACGAAGTAATCCTTGTACAGATGTTGTTACCTCATCAATTTTCACAGTGCTCGTAGAACCATCCTTGCGAACTCGCAATTCTACCTCACTAGATTCGATGGTATTTTTGCTCACTGTAATACGAACTGGGTAACCGATTAAATCAGCGTCTTTAAATTTGACCCCTGCACGATCTTTACGATCATCCAGCAATACATCGATACCTGCTTGTTTCATTTCTCTATATAAGCGGTCGCTCACTTCCATCAAGCTTTCATCTTTGGCATTGATAGGAACGATGACAACCTCAAATGGAGCAATTGCTACTGGCCAGATGATACCGTTTTCATCATAGCTTTGCTCGATGGCTGCCGCCAATGTACGACCTACACCGATACCATAACAACCCATTTGGAATGGAGTTGGACGACCACCTTGGTTCAATACTGTGGCATTCATAGATTCGGAGTATTTCGTACCCAATTTGAACACTTGACCTACCTCGATGCCTTTATCGATGCGAAGTTGACCACCACATTTAGGGCATGGATCGTCGAGAGTAATTAAACGGATTGGTGCCACGATGATGTCATCCACATTGAAATCACGGTTAGGATTGATATTGATATAATGTGCATCTGCTGTATTAGCACCTCCACATACATTATGTAAATTCATCACTGTTTCATCCACTACAATGGCAAACTCTTCTGACTGTGAAAGTCCTACAGGACTAATGAAACCTGCTGTTAATCCTACGCGCGCTAAATCTTCTGGGGTTGCCATTTCTGGTTCAATACCACCTTCAACAGCACGTTGTACAGCAATCTCATTCACTTCATGATCACCACGAACGATGGCAAGAATCACTTTACCTTCAATGTTGTAGACAACTGCTTTAATTGTTTTTTCCAATGGTAATTGCAACATATCGGCTACAGCTTGAATCGTTTTTGCCTCTGGTGTAGATACAGACTCTAATTCTTTAGCCTCTTCCGTTTCCACTATCAATGCTTTTGGTTGTCCAATTTCAATGTTCGCAGCATAATCGCATTTTGTACAGTGGATCACATCTGCTTCTCCGGATTCCGCCAATGCCATGAACTCAAAGCTGCCGGAACCACCAATAGCACCATTGTCGGCTTCTACTGGTTTACATGTTAAGCCACAACGTTTGAATATGTTAGTATACGCCTCATACATATCCCAGAAAGATTTGCTCATACCTTCTTCATCAATATCAAAGGAGTACGCATCTTTCATAATAAATTCACGGCTACGCATTAAGCCATAGCGTGGACGGCGTTCATCGCGATATTTGTTTTGAATTTGATATAAACTCAACGGCAATTGACGATAGGAGTTCACTTCTCCACGCACTAAATTGGTTACCATTTCTTCATGAGTTGGTCCTAAGCAATATTCACGGCCATGGCGGTCGGACATACGCATCATTTCAGCTCCGTATGCAGCCCAGCGACCAGACTCTTCCCATAGTTCACTAGGTTGAAGAATAGGCATCATAATTTCTTGGCTGTTAATAGCTGCCATTTCCTCACGGATAATATCATTAATTTTATGAATACTGCGCCAAGCTAATGGCAGATAGGTATATAAACCACCTGCTACTTTACGAACAAAGCCAGCGCGCAACATTAATTGTTGGCTGATAACATCAGCATCTGAAGGCATTTCACGTAATGTCGGTGCATATAAGCGACTTGCTAACATAACTAACTCCTTTACACAAGCACACGATGGTACTATTTCTATTCTAAAGACTCTAAATATAGGTCAATTTCGTTAAACAATGTATCTACCAATTCATTTTCAGGAACGGTTTTAAAGACTTTACCTTTACGGAAAATAATGCCTTGACCATTGCCACCCGCAATACCGAAATCAGCTTCTCGTGCTTCCCCAGGCCCATTCACCACACAGCCCATCACAGCCACACGAAGCGGTGCTTTTATAGACTTCAATCGTTCTTCTACAATCTCTGCCATATTAAATAGATTAACTTGGCATCTACCACAAGTAGGGCATGAGATCATAGTTGCCCCAAAAGAGCGAAGTTCCAAAGCACTTAAAATAGTTTTGGCAACTTCTACCTCATGGATGGGGTCACCCGTTAAAGACACACGGATCGTATCACCGATACCATCTGCTAATAGAGTTCCGATACCAATAGCAGATTTAATAGTCCCTTGTTTAATGGTGCCTGCTTCTGTAACACCTAGGTGCAATGGATATGGTATTTTACTAGAAAGTTTTCGATAGGCTTCAATCATTAACGGCACATCTGTAGCTTTAATGGATACTTTCATTTGATCGTATTCTAAAGATTCTAGAATACGAATGTGTTCTAAGGCAGTCTCCACCATACCATCCGCTGTAGGATGTCCACCATGAGCATCTAACACATGTTGTGGTAAAGATCCAGCATTGACACCAATTCGAATAGGGATCAATTTTGGTTTTGCTTTTTCCACAACTTTTACTACTTTGTCGATACTACCAATATTACCTGGGTTGATGCGAAGTCCATCGATACCGCTATCAATGGCTTCTAGGGCCAAGCGATAGTCAAAATGGATATCTGCTATGAGAGGAATCATGGCACGTTCCTTGATATCTTTGATGGCTTTTGCTGCTGCCATATCAGGTACGGCTAACCGAACCAATTCACAACCAGCAGTAGCAAGGCGATTTATTTCTTCAATAGATTGTTCTACTTTTACAGGATTTGTAGTAATCATAGACTGAATACTGACAGGCGCGTGATTTCCAATATGTACGGTACCCACTTGAATACCTTTTGTCGGTTTACGTTCTATCATAGGATACCTCTAAAATAATCGTAAAATGTCTTGGAATGTAGAATACACAAATACTACTAATAATAAGCCTACCCCGGTCATTTGAATGTATTGCAATGCTTTTTCTGGCAATTTACGACCTGTGATCCCTTCAAGTAGTAGCAATACCAAATGACCACCATCTAGTACAGGTATAGGTAATAAGTTAATCACTCCTAGGTTAAGGCTCAATAAAGCGGTAAATAACAACAAGCTAATAAAGCCATGTTGTGCCACTTGGCCTGCCATTTGTGCTACACCAATAGGGCCCGCTACATCGCCTTTACTATGACCAGTTACAATACTCCACAAACCTTGAATCATTTCTACCAGGGTATTTCCTGTGTGAGACAAAGCATAGATAGCAGATTCGCCTATAGAGTATTGCCTTACTGTTGTAACTGGATTAATCCCAATGACAGCTCTTTCGCCGGATTCCCTAGGAATCACTGTAGTAGAAATAATTTCACCATTTCTATCTAGTGTAACAGATACTACATGATTACTATGACCCTTTAAATTCTCCGTAATATCTTTCCATTCTTGAATGGATTGTCCATTGACCGTAAGAATTTTATCACCTTTCTGGATGCCTGCCGTCGCTGCTGGATTACCCGCTAATATGTCACCAATAATCGGTTCATGAGAGGGTACTGTGGTTCCATGGAAAGCAAACACAACGAAATAA
>CALGLI010000211.1 GCA_937930265.1 uncultured Veillonella sp.
TGGGATTTGAAGAAAGCTTCGGTTACTTGATTAAACCATTCGTACGTGATAAAGACGCTATCCAAGCTGTTCTTGTCGTGGCTGAACTTGCTGCCTACTACCGTTCACGTGGTTTAACGCTTGCTGACGGTATCGAAGAAATCTACAAAGAGTATGGCTACTACGCAGAAAAGACAATCTCTGTTACCCTTTCAGGTGTTGATGGTGCTGAACAAATCAAAGCGATTATGGCTAAATTCCGTAACAATGCTCCAAAAGAATGGAACGCAACAGCTATCACTGTCGTAGAAGACTTCAAAGCTCAAACTGCTACTGCTGCTGACGGTACTGTTACAAACTTGACAACTCCTCCAAGTGATGTGTTGAAATACACACTTGCTGACGGTTCATGGATTGCCGTTCGCCCTTCAGGTACAGAACCAAAAATCAAGTTCTACATTGCAGTTGTAGGGGAAACCAACGAAGAATCACAAGCTAAGATTGCTAATATCGAAGCAGAAATCAATGCTTTTGTAAAATAAAGACCTAAAAAGATGAGACCAAACAATCTCATCTTTTTTTCGTATCAAATCTAAGCAATTTTAGAAACTTTATGGCATACTAGACTTATCAATGAAAGCGAGGTAATCTCATGGAACAATTTTTAGATAATATCAAAGACCTTGAAGTCACTACAGTTGCGCGTGCGCAAGAAGCTCTTGATAAAAAAGAAACTGCAACCTTCTTTATCGGTCGCAAAACTTGCCCTTACTGCCGTAAATTTGCTGGTACCTTGGCAGGTGTCGTATCTGAAACTAAAGCTCACATCTACTTCATCAACAGTGAAGAACCAAGCCAACTCAATGAGTTGCAAGAATTCCGCTCACGCTATGGCATCCCAACTGTACCAGGCTTCGTTCACATTGCAGATGGACAAATCAATGTCCGTTGCGACTCTTCAATGTCAGCACAAGAAATCAAAGAATTTGCAGGATTGTAAAAGATATAAAAAGAAGGCCATCGCCTTCTTTTTATATATTTTCAAACTTTTTACATTAAGAAAAAGTTATAATAATTGCCTATCATCGAATACTAAACTCTGATAAACGCACAATCCATACGCAAAACTAGCACTCTCACAAGGAAAATGCTAGTTCATCAATTACTATAGCACTCCTAGGTAAGACTATTATTCTGCAATTCGAGCTTGCAAATATTGTTTTACAAAGGTTGGCAATACGAATGCAGATTTTTGGATGCCATAGTTATAGTATTTAGTTGTAAAATCTTGAGCGCGATTTGGATCCCACTCTAATGGATCATGTTTCTTAGATCCCATAGTAAAGCAATGCATTCCTGTTGGATATAACGGAATGAATGCTGTATATAGACGTGTGATAGGGAAATGTTTATTGACATAGTAGAATACATCAGATACTAATTGTTGATGCATCACTGGAGATTCTGTTTGTTGTACAAATAAACCATCTTCCTTCAAGGCACGGTATGTATTTTTGTAGAATTCTTCTGTAAATAAACCTTCACCAGGGCCAATTGGATCGGAGCAGTCTACGATGATCACATCATAGAAATTTTCCTTTTCCGCTACATGACCAATGCCGTCACCGATGGTAACTGTCAATTTTGGATCTTGGCGAATCATAGCATCAGCAATAGATGGCAAGTATTGTTTTGCCAATTCCACTACTTTACCATCGATTTCTACCATTGTCACTGTTTCTACACAGCTATGGCGTACACATTCTCTAGCAACGCCACCATCACCGCCACCGATGATCAATACATGCTTAGGGTTTGGATGCAAGAATAGTGGAACATGGCTCATCATTTCATGGTACACAAATTCTTCTCGTTCCGATGTTTGAAATACTCCATCTAACACAAGCATATTACCATATTCTAAACTATGAGCGACTTCTATGGTTTGAAAGTCGGATTTTCCAGAATATAAAATTTCATCCACTTCTGCGCATAACGCAAGATGAGGGGATTGCAGTTCTTTAATCCATTGTGTCATATCTTACTCCTCACATTGTAACTGGATGTATAAAAAAGCTCCACCCAGCAAATTATCTCGTAACCAACGGCGTAGGGAAAACGTTCGTTCCATGCCTTCATCATAAACAACACATCGTGTGTCATCATTGTTGACTTGCATGGATACGATAGGAACCCAATGCCATGTAGATAGCCCTTCTTCCTGTCCACGATGACGATTTAAAAAGGCAACAGGACAATTTTGTTCCAAACCACGTTGGATAAAGGCTGTAACTTCTTCCACGCTATAAGGGCTTCCTTTCAAAGGAAAAATAGGCAATCGTTTCACATTATAAGACAGGTTTTTATCTGCCATATATTGGTTGACACCTTGTTCCCACCAAGTACTTTTATAGAGCCCCCCACCATAGCGAGGACGCACGTATTCCCATACTTGGTTCATGCGCACCAAAGCTTGATCACCATCTGCAGCAGTCTCAACAGGTAAATGACCATCGCGAAAGAGGACATAGGAAATGACCTGCGTCGCTGTGGTTGGACCACAACCTGCTAAGCATTTCCACGCATCTTCGTACCATTCTTGGTCATACCCATAGGAAAAATTCCCATCCTTTTTTACTTGTAACCATTCAGGATGTTCAATACGATAGCGTTTGATTCCTGCCATTAGTCTTCTACTACCTCAACAGTTTGCATGCGGTCACCTTGTTGAATTTTATCCACTACATCCATACCTTCGATAACTTGACCGAATACAGTATGAACGCCATCTAAATGAGGTTGTGGTTCGTATACGATAAAGAATTGGCTGCCACCTGTGTTAGGTCCACGATGTGCCATGGATAAAGCACCACGAACATGTTTATGTGGATTACCTTTAGTTTCGCAAGGAATTGTATAACCAGGGCCACCTACACCAGTACCCATTGGGCAACCACCTTGCGCTACGAAACCAGGGATTACACGATGGAACTTCAAAGTATCGTAGAAACCTTCTTTAATCAATTTTACAAAGTTAGCTACTGTACCAGGAGCTTCGTTTTCAAATAATTCAATGACAATGTCACCATATTCCATATGAATAATCGCTTTTTTCATTACTGTACCTCCAAAAAAGTTCTAATTACATGACCCGCTAAATGCAATCCCGCTACAGACGGAACAAAACCGCAGGAACCTGGACTTCTAGAATCGTCATCACGGTTCGGTGTCATCGGTTGTTCTGTAGAGAATAATACGGTTTGCTTTTTTATGCCACGACGACGCAATTCTTTACGCATCACTTTCGCCAATGGGCATGTATGGGTCTTACTAATATCTGTAATCTTCAATTGATCAGGCCACATTTTATTGCCTGTTCCCATAGAAGATATACAAGGTATATTTCTATTATAACACGTTTCGATGATGGATAGTTTAGCACTTACCATATCGATAGCATCAATGACAAAATCTGGGGCTATATCCGTAATGAAAGTAGGATGACTTTCACCGGTATAGACCATATCATAGGCCTCTATATACAAGTTAGGATTAATCGCCAAGGCGCGTTCTTTCGCCACTTCTACCTTGCGTTGACCTACAGTGCTTGGCAACGCAATAAGTTGGCGATTAATATTACTCACTGTCACTTGGTCACCATCGACGATAACAATGTGTCCTATACCAGAACGGACCAACGCTTCGAGAGCAAAGGAACCTACGCCACCGCATCCAAAAAGAAGAACTTTTTTGCCTTCTAAGGTTTTAATTTTTTCTTCTCCTACCAACCATTGTAGGCGCGTCAACATATGTTCCATCTTAATACGCCCCTGCTGGGATAATTTCTGTCCAATATCCATCTGGATCAGCAA